>JALRHB010000320.1:0-247 GCA_023253245.1 Polynucleobacter sp.
ATTCTAACCAACAGAACTACCACTCCGCGTGGCTCAACGTTTGCTGTACAGCGATGCTTCGCTACACAGCCAAGTGTTGAAACTTGGCGACCCTACGGGGATTCGAACCCCGGTACTCACCGTGAAAGGGTGATGTCCTAGGCCTCTAGACGATAGGGTCAAAACCTAGAATTTGAACAGCCTTGCATTATACAAGATTATTCGGTTGGTGGAGGTAAGCGGGATCGAACCGCTGACCTCTTGCATG
>JALRHB010000320.1:256-503 GCA_023253245.1 Polynucleobacter sp.
CTTCAACGCATCTCGGTAAGCCTCGCAGTATAGCGTAATTTTCAAGAAACACTCAACCGCTTCAAAACATTTTCTCGGGCGTGCAGCGCCAGCATTTGATCGACACTGGGCGTTTGGGGGGTTCCCATCACGAGCACGCGCACAGGCATGGCCAATTGCGGCATTTTGAGGTTGTGTTCTTGGAGCGTTGCCTTGAGAGCCGCCGCGATTTCGGCAGAAGTCCACTCGCACTGGCTTAGGCGTTGCT
>JALRHB010000321.1 GCA_023253245.1 Polynucleobacter sp.
GCAAGAGGACGCAGAGAGGGTAGGTAAGATGGCAGTGGAGTCAATTGAAGAGGCTGGTAAACACTTCAACCTTCGCTGCCCCTTGACAGGAGAGTACAATGTAGGAAACACTTGGAAGGATACACATTGAACGAACGAGAGATTGATAAACTGGAGACTGTTTTAAAAGATGCAGAGCATGTCATCTTAATTACAGAGAAAGCGGGTGAGGTTCACCTAAGCTTCAGCCAGTCGTTACCGGAACTAGAGGTGCTTGACATCTTGGCGTTAGTCACATCTAAGTTCTATGAAATCGCCGAAGAAGACGGCAACACAAATTTACACTAAGGAAAAAACTATGACAGATGCAGTTAAAATCAAAGCAGACATTATGTGGGCATACTTGACCAAGCCTAACGACATGAGTGGTAAGTTTCAAGTTGACTTGTGCAACCTATCACCTAAAGCAACAGAGGCGTTGGAGGGTATGGGGCTAGAGGTTAAAACCAAAGAGGGCAAGGGT
>JALRHB010000322.1 GCA_023253245.1 Polynucleobacter sp.
CTCCAGTTCTGACCAGATCATATCGGTGATTTCGTCTCGGTTAGCGTCTGCATATTCCTGGCAATCTGAGGCGCACAGAGCGTTATCCTCATCATCGATCACGCAGGTTACGTCGTATTCCAATTCCGAATAGCCGTAGCAATCATCGTCGCTATCAGCTCGCATCCCCATCGGCTTCTGAACAAATGCGCGGGTCACATTCACATCGATCTCAAACCCACGCAGAAAAACTGTTAATTCCGACATTCCCTATCCCTCTATCTGCGCCCATATGGCGCGTTCGATTTCACTTTGGTACTCGTTGGCGATAAAGTCAAGAGAGCGGAATGAAATCTTTTCGCCTATCTCGTCAGTGCCGCCTACGAATACCCAGTCTAGCTCGGTGTAGCCGTTTGCGTGCTGGGTGCTTGGCTCGGAGACGGCGTGGGTTACTGAGACTTCAAGATTGAGGCCGTGGAGGTTGATTTTGTAGTGGCTCATTTCGCCAGCTCCCGGTCAATGG
>JALRHB010000323.1 GCA_023253245.1 Polynucleobacter sp.
GGTCTCAAATAGTTTCGATGGCCCACCAATAAAGAAAAGAATTAGTGAGATCGAAGATAATGAAATTATTTTAGATCAGGTTATCTCTGAAGAAATAAAACAATTTATTGATTCATCGAATACGATTATTTGGAATGGACCCTTAGGTGTTTTTGAAAATAAAAATTTCTCAGAGGGCACTGAGGAGCTTAGTAAACTAATTAGCATGTCTGATGCTTATACACTTGCAGGTGGTGGCGAGACACTCAGCGCAATCAATCAGTTTATAAACAAAGAAGATATATCCTATTGCTCTACAGCGGGCGGTGCCTTTCTTGAATTTATTGAAGGAAAAGAGTTACCATCCATTAGCGCACTAAGCGATTAACTATTAGGGAGAATTTATGTCATTAATAAGTATGAGACAGCTTCTAGATCATGCCGCAGAGAACTCTTATGGTGTTCCTGCTTTCAACGTTAATAACCTTGAACAAATGAGAGCTATTATGGAAGCAGCTGATG
>JALRHB010000032.1 GCA_023253245.1 Polynucleobacter sp.
AAGCTTACTGAACGTGCTAAACATTTGTGGGTAAAAGATAAATCTCAGATTTTTAATACTGCCCGCATTGAGGCTCTTGAAGTTGCCAATCTGATTGAAACTGCAAATGCCACTATGACTTCTGCCGCTGCTCGCAAAGAAAGTCGTGGCGCACACTCCCATGACGATCATCCAATTCGCGATGATGAGAATTGGATGAAGCACACGCTTTGGTATAGCGAAGGCAATCGTTTGGATTACAAACCAGTTCAGCTCAAGCCATTAACTGTTGATTCAGTTCCTCCAAAAGAACGTACTTTCTAAGCGAAGAGAAATTAAGATGAGTGATATTCGTATATTTGAAATTTATCGTTACGATCCAGATGTCGATGCGGCGCCTCGTATGCAACGCTATGAGTTAGAGCTTACAGGCGAACGCATGTTGCTTGATGCCTTGATTTCTCTGAAGAAGCAAGATGAGACGATTTCTTATCGTCGCTCATGCCGCGAGGGTGTTTGCGGTTCTGATGCAATGAACATTAACGGAAAAAATGGTTTGGCATGTTTAACTAACATGCTGACCTTGCCTAAGGTTATTACATTGCGTCCTTTGCCTGGTCTGCCAGTAGTGCGTGACTTAATTGTTGATATGACTTTGTTCTTCAAGCAATATTTGTCTATCAAACCCTATTTAGTTAATGACAACCCAGCTCCAGAAAAAGAGCGCTTACAGAGTCCTGAAGAGCGCGAGGAGTTAAACGGCTTGTATGAGTGCATCTTGTGCGCATCTTGCTCAACTTCATGCCCATCCTTCTGGTGGAATCCGGACAAATTCGTTGGTCCTGCTGGCTTGCTCCAGGCCTATCGTTTCATTGCCGATAGTCGCGATCAGGAAACAGCCCAACGTCTTGATAATTTAGAAGATCCGTACCGTTTATTCCGTTGCCATACGATTATGAATTGCGTAGATGTATGCCCTAAGCATTTGAATCCAACGAAGGCTATTGGAAAGATTAAAGAATTGATGGTCCGCAGGGCCGTATGACCCTGAGTAACGCAGAGTTATATCGTTTAAAAAGCGATGCTCGTAGAGGCTTGCTTGAGAATGATTTAATTTTGCAGCGATTTTTTGAGCGCTATGGCGCCCAATTAAGCGTAGATGAAGGAAAAGTGCTCAGTCAGTTATTCGCTCTTGAAGATAATGATCTGATGGATTTATTGATTGGCCGTAAGGATTCTGTTGCGGCTTTAGAGAGTGAAGCAAGTACTGTTGTATATAAAATGGTTTTGCAAAAGCTGAGAGAGCGGTAATTCAGTTTATTGAGTAGTAGTGAATGCATATTAATCATCAATTTGAGTGACTAAGGATTAAAAATGATTGAATCAGATATCAAGGCAAAATTATCGTTCTCAGACGGCACACCGGATATTGATCTGCCAATTTATAAAGGCACTATTGGTCCTGATGTTATTGATATCCGAAAGTTATATGGCCAGACTGGTAAGTTCACTTACGACTCAGGTTTTTTATCTACCGCATCTTGTAACAGCAAGATTACCTATATTGATGGCGATAAGGGAGAGTTGCTCTATCGCGGATACCCTATTGAAGATTTAGCGCATAACTGCGACTTCTTGGAGGTGTGTTACTTGCTTCTCAATGGTGAATTACCAAACGCCAAGCAGAAGAAAGATTTTGAAGAGATGGTAATGCACCACACCATGGTGCACGAGCAAATGCAATTTTTCTTGCGCGGCTTCCGTCGCGATGCTCACCCAATGTCTGTGTTGACAGGCTTGGTTGGCGCTATGGCGGCCTTCTATCATGATGAGATTGACTACAGCGATCCACATGCTCGGGAAGTCGCTCAGATTCGCTTGATTGCAAAGATGCCAACCTTAGTTGCAATGGCGTATAAATATTCTGTAGGTCAGCCATTTATCTACCCCGACAATTCGCTGTCTTACACCGCTAACTTCATGCGGATGATGTTTGCTACTCCTTGTGAGCCATACAAGGTAAATCCAGTACTGGTTCGTGCTCTTGATCGTATCTTTATTTTGCATGCTGATCATGAGCAAAATGCCTCTACTTCAACTGTGCGCTTATGCGGTTCTTCTGGAACCAATCCATTCGCCGCTATCTCGGCTGGTATTGCTTGTTTGTGGGGTCCAGCTCACGGCGGTGCGAATGAGGCTTGCCTGCAGATGCTCAATGAAATTCAGGCTAATGGCGGGGTAGATACGATTGGCGAGTTCATTGCTCAAGTTAAAGATAAAAACTCAAGCGTTCGATTGATGGGATTTGGCCATCGTGTTTATAAGAACTTTGACCCTCGCGCCAAACTCATGCGTGAAACCTGTCACGAAGTTCTGAATGAGCTAGGCCTGGAAAATGATCCATTATTCAAATTAGCAATGACTCTCGAAAAAATTGCTCTTGAGGACGAGTACTTTGTAAGTCGTAAACTCTACCCGAATGTTGACTTCTACTCAGGCATTGTTCAGCGCGCGCTAGGCATTCCTACTGAAATGTTTACTTGTATTTTTGCCTTAGCAAGAACCGTGGGTTGGATTGCTCAGTGGGAAGAAATGATCACGGATCCTGAGTATAAGATTGGTCGTCCACGTCAGTTATATGTCGGTGAAACTTCACGTAAGGTCCCCAACATTACTGTTCGTAAATAAGTGTTTTAAGGGAATTACATGTCACGTACGCTCTACGATAAATTGTGGGATGACCATGTCGTCTATTCAGAAGGCGATGGTACGGCCACTATTTATATAGACCGCCAGTTATTGCATGAAGTTACTAGCCCCCAAGCATTTGAGGGCTTAAATTTAGCGGGCCGTCCGGTCTGGCGTATCTCGGCTAATTTAGCGGTTTCTGATCACAATGTGCCTACTACTGATCGATCGCAAGGTATTGCCGATCCCATTTCTAAGCTTCAAGTGGATACCTTGGATCAGAATTGTGATGCATTTGGCATTACACAATACAAAATGAGCGATGTCCGTCAAGGCATTGTTCATGTGATTGGACCAGAGCAAGGGGCAACTCTTCCGGGTATGACTGTTGTCTGCGGAGATTCTCATACCAGTACGCATGGCGCTTTCGGTGCTTTAGCTTTTGGAATTGGCACCTCAGAAGTGGAGCACGTACTTGCCACCCAAACTTTACTCATGAAAAAGAGTAAGAACATGTTGGTTAAGGTTGATGGTCGTCTACAACCTGGTTCGACTGCAAAAGATATTGTGTTGGCTGTGATTGGCAAGATTGGTACAGCAGGCGGAACAGGTTACACCATTGAGTTTGCAGGTGAAGCCATTCGTAATTTATCTATGGAGGGTCGCATGACCCTTTGTAATATGGCAATTGAGGCTGGTGCACGTTCTGGCTTGGTTGCTGTTGACGAAACCACTATCGAATACATACAAGGTCGTCCTTATGCCCCGACTGGAGAGGCGCTACGACATGCTTTGCAATACTGGCGAACATTACATTCTGATGCTGATGCAAAGTTTGATGCCGTAGTGGAGTTACGTGCTGAAGAAATTGCTCCGCAAGTGACATGGGGCACCTCGCCTGAAATGGTTCTAGCAATTAGCGAGAGAGTGCCTGATCCGGATAAAGAGCGCGACCCTAATAAACGCCTCGCAATGGAACGCGCCCTGGAATACATGGACCTTATTCCGAATACGCCTTTGAGCAATATTTCTATTGATAAGGTTTTTATTGGTTCTTGCACAAATAGTCGCATCGAGGATATTCGTGCAGCAGCCAAAGTTGTAGATCGTCTCGGAAAAAAGATTGCTCCAAATGTCAAACTAGCATTGGTAGTGCCTGGCTCCGGCTTGGTGAAGGCGCAAGCAGAGCGCGAAGGCTTGGATCGCGTTTTCAAGGCTGCTGGTTTTGAGTGGCGTGAACCAGGATGTTCGATGTGCTTAGCCATGAATGCTGATCGTCTTGAGCCAGGTGAGCGTTGCGCCTCAACCTCTAATCGCAATTTTGAGGGCCGTCAGGGCAATGGTGGTAGAACGCATTTAGTAAGCCCAGCCATGGCAGCCGCTGCCGCTATTGAAGGTCATTTTGTTGATGTTCGTAAGATTTCATAGGGGAAATAGTGTGTCTAAATTATCTTCACTCACGATCATTAAAAAATTAACCATCGTAGGGCTTGCTGGGCTATTTATTGCGGCTTGTACCAATACCATGGAAGGTGTTGGCAAAGATTTGCAAACCATGGGTAACTCCATGAGCGGTAATAAAACATCAAATTCTTCGAATCAGTCCCAAACTCAAGGGAAAGATGTTGTAGTGACCCCAGTTAAATAAGTTGTGAATTAGCAAAAGATCATCATGGAAAAATTTACGGTATACAAAGGTTTAGTTGCCCCATTAAATCGGGAAAACGTGGATACCGATGCCATTATTCCTAAGCAGTTCTTAAAATCCATTAAAAAAACCGGCTTTGGTCAAAATTTGTTCGATGAATGGCGTTATCTAGATCATGGAGAGCCTGGCCAAGACTGCAGTTCTCGTCCCGTAAACCCAGATTTTGTTCTAAATCAGCCACGCTATCAGGGTGCCGGAATTCTATTGGCTCGCAAGAATTTTGGATGCGGTAGTTCGCGAGAGCACGCCCCATGGGCTTTAGATCAGTTTGGCTTCAGGGCCATTATTGCTCCGAGTTTTGCTGATATTTTCTTCAATAATTGCTTCAAAAATGGCCTTTTACCGATTGTTCTCTCTGAGCTTCAAGTTGATCATTTATTTAATGAAACCTTTGCGTTTAACGGCTATCAACTCACAGTCGATCTGGAGCGGCAACAGGTTATCAGCCCTGATGGAACTGCCTACAGCTTCGATATAACCCCATTTAGAAAGCATTGCCTTCTGAATGGTTTGGATGATATTGGCTTAACCCTGCAACATGCAGATAAAATCAAGGCTTACGAAGCGGAGCGCATTCTGAGAATGCCTTGGCTTGCGACACAACTGCCGTAGTTTTTAAGAGTTAAAGGCCTTTCATGAAAATTGCAGTCCTACCGGGCGATGGTATCGGCCCGGAAATTGTTGCTCAAGCCGTCAAGGTGCTTAACGCACTTGGCACCAAATTTGATCTTGAGACAGCCCCTGTTGGCGGTGCTGCCTATGACCTTGCTGGCCATCCTTTGCCACCAGCCACCCTTGAGCTTGCTAAAAAAGCAGATGCCATTCTATTTGGTGCCGTTGGAGATTGGAAATACGACTCTTTGGCGCGAGAGTTACGACCTGAGCAGGCCATTTTGGGTTTGCGTAAACACCTCGAGTTGTTTGCCAACTTTAGGCCTGCTATTTGCTATTCAGAGCTTACAGCGGCATCGAGTCTAAAGCCAGAGATTGTTGGTGGATTGGATATCTTGATTATTCGTGAGCTTAACGGCGATATCTATTTTGGTCAGCCACGTGGTATTCGTACATCAGAGTTGCCCTTATTCAAAGGCGCACGTGAGGGCTATGACATGATGCATTACAGCGAACCAGAGGTAGAACGTATTGGTCGTGTAGCTTTTGAAGCGGCTCGCAAGCGTAGCAAGAAGGTCTGTAGTGTTGATAAGGCAAATGTATTGGAGACTTCGCAGCTATGGCGTGAAGTAATGATTCGGGTTTCTAAAGATTACCCAGATATTGAGTTGTCACACATGTACGTTGACAATGCTGCGATGCAGTTGGTTAAGGCTCCCAAAGCTTTTGATGTTGTAGTAACCGGCAATTTGTTTGGTGACATTCTCTCTGATGAGGCAGCCATGTTAACTGGTTCTATTGGCATGCTGCCATCTGCTTCATTGGATAAAAACAATAAAGGCTTATATGAGCCTAGTCATGGTTCTGCACCAGATATTGCTGGCAAGGGTATTGCCAATCCATTGGCGACCATTTTGTCTGCTGCAATGATGTTGCGTTATTCATTAGGCATGCCAGCAGAAGCCGATCGTATCGAAGCGGCTGTGCAAAAAGTGTTGGCGCGAGGTTTACGTACTGCCGATATTTATACTGAAGGCACTCATAAAGTGTCTACAGTGGAAATGGGTGATGCTGTTGTTGCATCGCTGTAAAGATATTCAAATTTTTCAATTTAAAAAATAGTTCATTATGTCAAATGCAAAAACACCTCTGGTAGGCCTTGTTGGTTGGCGCGGAATGGTTGGTAGCGTTCTTATGGAGCGCATGCTAGCCGAAAAAGATTTTGATCTTATTGAACCCATTTTTTTTAGTACCAGTCAGGCTGGCGGTGATGTGCCATTGCTAAATGGCATGAAGGTGACTAAGAATGAAAATACCTTGCAAAATGCCAATGACATTAATGCATTATCTCGTTGCGACATCATTCTGACCTGCCAAGGCGGCGACTACACCAATGAAATTTTCCCAAAACTGCGTGCTGCTGGATGGCAAGGCCATTGGATTGATGCTGCCAGTGCGTTGCGCATGAAGGACGATGCTGTCTTGATCCTGGATCCAGTAAATCGCCCGGTCATCGATAAGGCATTGTCTGCAGGTGGAAAGAACTGGATCGGTAGTAACTGCACAGTGAGCTTGATGATGATGGCAATGGGCGGACTGGTCAAGGCCGATATGGTTGAGTGGATTAGCGCAATGACATATCAGGCAGCTTCCGGTGCTGGCGCTCAAAACATGCGCGAGTTACTTCTACAAATGGGTGCACTTCGTGATAGCGTGGCTCCAGAGTTGGCCGATCCATCATCATGGATCCTGGACATCGATCGTAAGGTTACTGAAACATTACGTTCTCCAGATTTTCCCAAGAAAAACTTCCGCAATACGCCTTTGGCTGGCAGCCTAATTCCCTGGATCGATGTGCCTGTTGAAAATGGTCAGACTAAAGAAGAGTGGAAGGGTGGCGCTGAGTTCAATAAGATCTTAGGTCGACCCCCATTCAGAACACCTGGCAGTATTCCGATTGATGGCCTTTGTGTTCGTGTTGGCGCGATGCGCTGCCATTCACAGGGCTTAACCGTTAAGCTTAAAAAAGATATTCCACTCAAGGAAATTGAAGAGATTTTGGCTAGTGATAACCAGTGGGTTAAGGTCGTTCCAAACGATCGTGAAACCACAGAGCGTGATTTATCGCCCGCAGCTGTTAGTGGAACTTTGACAGTGCCTATTGGTCGTTTACATAAATTGGCAATGGGCCCTGAATTTCTAGGTGCATTTACAGTGGGTGACCAATTGTTATGGGGTGCTGCTGAGCCTTTGCGCCGTATGCTACGAATCTTGCTTGAGCGTTGATGTTCAATAAGAGCCTTATGCGGTTCGCTAAACTCCTTTGTCTACTTTGGCTTAGTTGGTCCTTTACTGCCACAGCAATATCTTTAGGTTCACCAAGGTTATTATCAAAACCCGGTGACCCTCTCAAGGTGGAGTTCCCTGTTCGGGTCGGGGATGATGAAAAGTCGACATTAGAGACTTTATCTGTAAGCCCATCCAATCTAGCGCTCTATGAGCGTTTAGGCGTCTCTCGCAAGTTATTGGATTTCAACCCACAGGCGATGATTATTCTCAATCAACAGCAAAAACTGTTGGTGTTATTAGAAACTGTTGAGCCTGTTCCGATTACAGATGATCCCTTTTTAGATGTATTGCTCAATCTCAAGTGGTCCACAGGTAGCTCCACCAAAGCATATACCTTGCTATTGGGTGATGTGCAAAAGATATCCGTTCGATCTGGTCAAACTTTATCTGAGATTGCTGCTCAATTAGCGCCTCAATTGGGTGATGTGACGCTTGATCAAACGATGATGGCATTGTTTAAAGCCAATCCAGATGCGTTTGCAAGTGGCAGTATTAATCGGTTAGAGGCAGGAGCCGAGCTTACTAGGCCAAGTCAAGCTTTATTGCGTTCAATTAGCCCTGTGCAGGCTAGTGAATTTGTTGCTGAATCATATGCCCAATGGCAGGGTGAAAAGGCATCCAAGGATGGTGTACTCATAGCATCATCCAACCCAAAGAGTTCTGATTTACCAGCGCAAAATCGCCTAAAAATTGGCTCTAGTGTTGATAGCGATGCCCAAGAGCTTCGTTATGCTGAAGAACTGGTGGCGCAAGAACGTGCTTTGGAGCAAACTCGCGCAAGAGTTGCTGAGTTAGAAAAAAATATTGCTGATCTACAAGTGCTTTTAGATCAGGCCAAAGGCAAGTCTCAGAATACTGCCAATCAGGGGGCAAATAATAGTTTGGGCACTTACGCCCCAATCTTATTAACCTTGGTTTTGATGGGTCTTACTGGTCTGTTGTTGTGGTTTTTGGCAAAGAATGCTCGACGCTCTGAAGCGCATGAGTTTTCAAAAGCTGGGGCATCAGCTCATTCATCTCATAAGCAGCAAACCATATCTACTCATGAAATCCCAGAGCGCGCTAAGGCATTACTTGCAAGTATTGATTTAGACCTTACTCCAGTTAAGTCTGCTTCTGAAGAACTGCAAAAGGTAGCCAACCCAATGGCAGATGCACTACGGGTAAAGTTCAATTTAGCTAAGGCCTACATTACCATTGAGGATTTTCCTGCAGCAAGAAAATCTCTTGAAGAAATCACTGCTATTGGAATTGATATTGATCCGGTGATTACCTTAGAAGCCCAAGCTTTATTGCTCGATTTATCACAGCGAAATACTTAAAGGATTATGCGTATTGCTCTTGGCCTTCAATACGATGGTGGCCGTTACTCCGGTTGGCAATTCCAGCCCAATCAAATCACAGTTCAGGGCGAATTAGAAATAGCCTTAGCCCAATTTATTGGTGCTGATAAGCTAGGAATCGATCCTGTGCGAGTGATTACTGCAGGTAGAACTGATGCGGGGGTGCATGCTTTAGGGCAAGTGGTGCATTTTGATACTCCTGTTGAACGAGAACCATATTCTTGGGTAAGAGGCGTGAATTGTTACCTGCCCCCTTCGGTTGTTGTGAATTGGGCTCAGTCTGTCCCCGCCCAATTTAGTGCTCGGTCTTCTGCTTGTGAACGAACTTATTTATATGCTCTGTATGCTGGACCCAGTCGATCCCCTATGTGTGATGGGACGGCGGGGTATTTGATGTTGCCTCCCAAAAAATGGTTTGATGTAGAGGCAATTAAACAAGCTGCTCAATATTTAATTGGTGAGCATGACTTTACTTCTTTTCGATCTTCAGAGTGCCAAAGCAAGACGCCTGTCAAAACCATCTATTCAATAGATATTTTTGCTGATGAACCTTGGTTGTATTTCAAAATTAGAGGAAATGCATTTTTGCATCATATGGTTCGAAATCTGGTGGGGTCTTTTTTACATATCGGGGTCGGACGGCAACCCGCTCAGTGGATGCAAAGTTTGTTATTGGCTAAAAATCGAAGCTTAGCTGCCCCAACATTTTCCCCGGCAGGGCTTTATTTGCTCAAAGTTGCTTATCCAGAGCACTTTAATATTCCGCAGCCCTATCTGGCCAATTCTTGGTTGCCAAAATACCTATTCTAGGTAATGGAGTCATTTAAGGCTTATTATTTGCAGCATGGGCTTACTTAATTACTCTGCAGGGCATACCAGGGTCAAAATCTGTGGTCTCAAGACGCCTGCGGATATTGATGCTGCGGTAGAAGCTGGGGTTGATGCTGTAGGTTTTGTTTTTTACCCTCCTAGCCCGAGGGCTGTAACCCCTAATATTGCAGCCTCTTTGATATCTCGCCTGCCAGCCGGGGTTGATGCTGTGGGTTTGGTTGTAAATTCTTCAGAAGCTGAGTTTGAGGCAATTAGGGCGGTTGCCCCCATTACTTTATGGCAATTTCACGGGGATGAGTCACCTCTTGAATGTCAAAGGCTGGCGGCAGGCCTTCCGTGGATGAAAGCAGCCCGTATTGGGGTGCAATTCCCTTTTGAGGATTTTTCCCTACAATATGGCCATGCAAATGCCTTTTTGCTCGATGCTCTAGTTGAGGGTTACGGGGGAGGGGGCGTTCCCTTTGATTGGCAAGGAATACCACAAGCATGGATAAGCGCAAACGCGCCTCGGGTCGTTTTGAGTGGTGGATTGAACATTCGCAACGTGGGCGAGGCAATTGCTCGTCTGCATCCTTGTGCGGTTGACGTCTCGAGCGGCGTTGAAATTAGTAAGGGTGTAAAAGATCACGCTCTGATGCAGCAGTTTATCCAAGCAGTGCGTGCAGCCGATGCAAATGCATCATCCTAATTTGCTGTGAATAATCAAAGAGGTAGTTATGTACGATAAGCCAGATGCAAGAGGACATTTTGGTCCCTACGGCGGTGTATTTGTTTCAGAGACATTAATGTTTGCTTTGGATGAACTTAAAGCGGCTTATGCAAAATATCAACATGATCCAGAATTTTTAGAAGAGTTTCATTACGAGCTAAAGCATTTTGTTGGTCGCCCATCTCCTGTGTATCACGCCAAGCGTTGGAGCGAGATGTTGGGCGGTGCGCAGATTTACCTGAAGCGTGAAGATTTAAATCATACTGGGGCACACAAAATTAATAATGTGATTGGTCAAGCCATGTTGGCCAAGCGCATGGGTAAGCCCCGAATTATTGCTGAAACAGGGGCAGGTCAACATGGCGTAGCCACTGCAACAATCTGCGCTCGCTTTGGTTTGGATTGCACGGTTTACCAGGGCTCAGTTGACGTAGCACGTCAAGCGCAAAACGTATTTCGTATGAAATTGCTTGGTGCAAAAGTGGTACCTGTCGAATCGGGAACGAAGACTCTCAAAGATGCACTCAATGAAGCGATGCGCGATTGGGTAACCAACGTTGAAAATACCTTTTACATTATTGGTACTGTTGCTGGTCCACATCCATATCCCATGATGGTGAGAGATTTCCAAAGTGTGATCGGCGAGGAATGTAAAGTCCAGATGCCAGAGATGACTGGGCGGCAGCCAGACTTTGTGCTTGCTTGCGTCGGTGGTGGATCAAATGCAATGGGTATTTTTTACCCCTATATTGATTTCCCAGAAGTTCAACTCGTTGGTGTTGAGGCCGCCGGTCATGGCTTGGGAAGTGGTCTTCATTCGGCGGCCCTATGTGTTGGTAAGCCGGGTGTGTTGCATGGTAACCGTACCTACTTGTTGCAAGATGAGAATGGTCAAATTTCAGAGACGCATTCGGTTTCTGCGGGAATGGATTATCCCGGTGTTGGTCCAGAGCATGCTTGGCTAAAAGATTCGGGCCGTGCTGATTATGTTGCCATTACTGATGAAGAGGCACTTCAGGCATTTCATGATTGCTGTCGCATTGAGGGGATCATTCCAGCCTTGGAATCATCACATGCGATTGCTTATGCCTGTAAGTTGGCCAAGACGCTTCCAAAAGATAAGACAATCTTGGTTAATTTATCTGGCCGTGGTGATAAAGATATGCACACTGTTGCTCAGGCAACAGGCTCTGAAGGCTAGTAGCTTTCCTTCAGCCTAATAATTCTTCCGCACACTTATGTCTAAAATTACCGCTCTATTTAATGAACTAAAAGCCACTGGTAAAAAAGGTTTGATTCCTTTTATTACTGCTGGCGATCCTGATCC
>JALRHB010000033.1 GCA_023253245.1 Polynucleobacter sp.
GCAGCAAGCCGATTATCGGTTTGCTATCTATTACAACGAAGACCGTGATCCTATTTATGGCGATGAGCCGCCACCTTTAGGCGGCTCTCAGGGTGCTACCCCATCGCAGTTTCTGTTAGCCGGAGTGGCCAACTGTCTGTCAGATTCACTACTGTTCGCTTTAAGAAAGTTCAAGCAAAAACCTGAGCCAATTGAAACAAAAGCTCGTTGTGAGATTGGGCGCAATGAACAGAACCGTTTGCGGATTTTGGTAATTTATGTCGATATCCATATTGGAGTGCCTGGATCTACTCTAGAAAATCTAGACAGGGTGCTGTCTCAATTCCAGGATTTCTGTACGGTATCGTCAAGCGTAAGTCTAGGGATTCCCGTTAAAGTTACGGTAACCGATTCCGATGGTCATCAGCTTTACCCAGCGATATAAGCCTTTCCTTTGATGTGAGTCAAAACGCTATCTTTTTTAAAAGCCTAAAGTGGTATCAGGAAATTTAAAAGGAGATAGAAATGATCTTGTTTAAAGAATTGTTTGGCACTTTCGCTGGCCAGCTCAGCCTTGCAGTAATACTGTTCATCATCGGGATGGCTATATTTTTTGTTCGGCTGTTCTTGAAAAAAATTGCAGCAAATGAGTAAATGGGTATGGTCTTTTTGATTGATAAAGGCGGTTGATCAAAAACACAAAAAGCCGCAGAGATGCGGCTTTTTTGATTTCAAAATAGAGTTTGATGAATTATTCTTCTTCGCGTCGTAGGTGCGGAAAAAGGATAACATCACGGATATTGGGAGCGTCGGTTAATAGCATCACCAGGCGATCAATGCCGATACCGCAGCCGCCTGTTGGGGGCATGCCGTACTCAAGTGCACGAATAAAGTCATGGTCAAAGTACATCGCTTCTTCATCACCCGCTTCTTTTTGCTCAACTTGTTTACGGAAGCGATTGGCTTGATCTTCAGCATCATTGAGTTCTGAGAAGCCATTGGCAATTTCACGCCCAGTAATAAATAGCTCGAAGCGCTCAGTGATGCCAGGGCGAGTATCAGATTCGCGGGCTAGTGGGCTTACTTCAATTGGGTAGTCAATGATATAAGTTGGGTCCCATAAATGCTCTTCAGCAACCAATTCAAACAAGGCCAACTGGAGCGCTCCAAGTCCGGCATTCTTGAGTGTGGGGCTATCTGGGTTCTCGCCACCCTTTTTGAGTTCAGAGCGAATGAATGTGGCATCTTCCAATTGAGCTGCTTCGTAGCTTTTATTGGACTTGCCACTGTATTTGAGGATAGCTTCAGTAATGGTCAAGCGCTGGAAAGGCTTACTCAGGTCAAGTTCACGACCTTGATGTGTGAGCACCGCAGAGCCTTGGGCGTCAATTGCTGCAGCGCGAATGAGGTTCTCTGTGAAATCCATCAGCCAACGATAATCCGTATAGGCTGCATAGAATTCCATCATGGTGAATTCTGGATTATGGCGTGGACTTACGCCTTCATTGCGGAAGTTGCGATTAATTTCAAAGACACGCTCAAAACCACCTACGACAAGACGCTTTAAATACAACTCAGGTGCAATACGCAAGAACATTTGCATGTCTAATGCATTGTGATGTGTAATGAATGGTTTAGCAGCAGCGCCACCTGGAATCGGGTGGAGCATTGGTGTTTCGACTTCCATAAAGTCGGCATCAAGCATATGGCGACGCAAAGAGGCAATCGTATTGCTACGTGCTCTAAAAGTGTTCCGACTTTCTGGGTTCACAATTAAATCAACATAGCGTTGGCGGTACTTGGTCTCCAAGTCAGATAGGCCATGGAACTTATCGGGCAGGGGGCGCAAAGACTTGCTCAGTAAGCGCAGGTTGCTGCATTCAACAGAGAGTTCACCTTTATTTGTCTTAAATAGGTGACCTTCAGCAGCAATGAAATCGCCCATATCCCAGTGTTTAAAAGCGCCATGGGTATCGGCACCAGTGATTTCATCGTTGATATAAAACTGAATTTGACCGCTTCGATCTTGAATGGTGGCAAAACTTGCTTTGCCCATGACTCGTTTAAGCACCATGCGACCGGCCACTTTGACATGTACTTTTTTGGTGGCTAACTCTTCTTTAGACAGGCTGTCGTAGTGAGTGTGTAAATCAGCAGCCAAGTGAGTAGGTACAAAGTCATTCGGAAATGCAACACCGTCTTGACGTAACTTGGCTAGCTTTTCACGACGCTCTGCAATGATGTGATTTTCATCGACAGGTTCAGTGCTACTTGCTGGGGTGACTTTATCGTTCATGGAGGTTAATTAATAACTGGAATAAGAGTGTTTAGTTAAACGCCTTGCTTAAGGCTAGCTTCAATAAAGGCATCGAGATCGCCATCCAATACTTTTTGAGTGTTGGAGATCTCAACATTTGTGCGTAAATCTTTGATACGGCTTTGGTCTAAAACATAAGAGCGAATCTGATGACCCCAGCCCACATCAGTCTTATTGGCTTCAAGCTTATCTTGTTCGGCGCGACGCTTTTGCATCTCATGCTCATACAAGCGCGACTTGAGCATGCTCATCGCCTCGGCTCTATTGCGATGTTGACTGCGATCATTCTGGCACTGCACCACAATGCCTGTTGGTATATGGGTCAAACGTACTGCAGAGTCGGTTTTATTAATATGCTGACCGCCAGCACCAGATGCACGATAGGTGTCCGTACGAATATCGGCAGGGTTAACATCAATTTCGATTGAGTCATCAATTTCTGGATAAACATAAATACTAGCAAAAGATGTATGACGACCATTCGATGAATCAAATGGGGATTTGCGCACTAAACGATGTACGCCAGTTTCTGAGCGAAGGTGGCCATATGCATATTCACCATCAACTTTGATGGTTGCGCTTTTAATTCCAGCAACATCACCATCAGACTCCTCCAGAATCTCTGTTCTATAGCCTTTGCGTTCACAGTACTTAAGATATTGACGAAAGAGCATACTTGCCCAGTCGCACGCTTCGGTACCACCAGCACCCGCTTGAATATCAATAAAGCAGTTGCAAGAATCCATCTCATTGTGAAACATGCGACGAAATTCTAAATCGTGAATGATCTTGCTGTAGCTCTCGACATCCTGCTCGATTGCAGCAATAGTTTCAAAATCATTTTCTTCTTTTGCCATATCAAAGAGCTCAAGGGCGCTAGTGATATTGGTATTTAAATCAGTCAGTGTGGCCACAACCCCATCAAGCAATTTCTTTTCTTTACCTAGGGCTTGGGCTTTCTTTTGATCATCCCAAATGGAGGGGTCTTCCAGAATGGAGTTGACTTCAGTGAGGCGGCGTGACTTTACTTCGAAGTCAAAGATACCCCCGAAGTGCTTGCTCACGAGTGAGTAGGTCAGACAGGGTATTTGAGATGATATTAAGTTGTTCGGCTTCCATCCCCTAATTATAAGGGGGTTATTGCAGTCTAGCCCTCATCATGGGCTTCTATCATCAGTTGGACTTTAGCCTGCCCTTGATAGCGATTAGTAACAAGGCGATAAGCTAATTTCGCCTTTGCGGGTAGTGCCTGGGTTCGATTAAACCAGACGCCTGTAAATGCGGCGTTTCCCGGCAAACTACTATCGCAGGGGCGAAGCTGAAGTCGGAGGTGCTTTTCTTTCATGAGACTTTGTTGAATCACTTCAAACTCTCCGTAAAAGCTTGGCTGAGGAAAGCCTTGACCCCAAATCTCTTCGGCTAAGAGATCGCCTATTTCTGGGGTGAAGTCTGAGAGGCCTAAGTTACCGTCATGTATGTGGCGTCGTTCCAATATCTCATCGTTGAGTAATTCCTTGGCTACTTGCTGAAAGAGGGCATCAAATTTCTCAAAGTCAGATTTTCTAATTGTTAGCCCGGCAGCCATGGCATGCCCACCAAATTTCAGAATAAGCCCAGGCTCTCGTTTGGACACAATATCTAAGGCATCGCGCAGATGAAACCCTGTGAGCGATCTGCCAGAACCACGCAATTCTTCTTCGGAGTGACTGTCTGCTGGGGCAAAAACAATCGCGGGACGGTTAAATCGTTCTTTGAGTCTAGAGGCCACAATTCCAACAACGCCTTGATGCCACTCTGGATTCCAGAGGCAAATACCGGGGCGGTCTTCCATTGATCCAGTTAATTCATCTTCTGCAAGAAGGGCTAAAGCAGCCTCTTGCATTCCAGATTCAATCACTCGGCGCTCTCGATTGATGCGATCAAGTTCATAAGCAAGCTCAATTGCTTCATCTGGCTTATCGCTCAGTAAAAGACGAATACCTAAAGTCATATCGGCCAAGCGACCTGCAGCATTTAAGCGTGGTCCGATGGCAAAGCCTAAATCGAAGGTATTTGCTTTACTAGAATCCCTGCCGGCCGCCTGAAACAGTGCTTGAATACCTGCTTGAGAGACCCCAGCCCGAATCCGCTTCAAGCCATTGGAGACCAAGATACGATTATTGCGATCAAGTTGTGCAACATCAGCCACCGTTCCTAGCGCAACTAAATCCAGTAGATTCTCAATCTTTGGTTGCGTATCGACAGTAAATTGATTGCGCTTGCGTAGCTCCGCTCTGAGTGCCACTAGCAGATAAAACATGACGCCCACACCAGCTAGCGCTTTACTGGAAAAAGGACATCCAGGCTGATTAGGGTTAACAATTGCCATTGCGTTTGGCAATCGATCTCCCGGTAGATGATGGTCAGTAATGATCACTTCCATGCCAAGCTCGCGGGCTCTATCAACTCCTGCCTCACTGGCAATACCGTTATCAACTGTGATGAGGTATTTGGGTTTAGGGACTTGCTGTGCAGCTAATTCGACCACTTCGGGTGTTAATCCATAACCCATCGTAAAGCGGTTCGGTACTAAAAACTGAATCGGGGTATCTGACCCGCCAAGCATTTTGAGTCCCCGTATTGCCACAGCACAAGCGGTAGCGCCATCGCAGTCATAGTCCGCTACAACTAAGATGGGCTCCTTACGTTCAAGGATATCGGCCAATAGGCTTGCAGTTGAGATGCAGTTCTTGAGCTCGATTGGAGAGAGTAACTCTTTCAGATCAAGCGAGAGCTCATCTGGTTTTGTAACTCCACGAGCTGCATAGAGTTTTGCTAAGAGTGGGTGTAAGCCATTTTGATGCAGCCAGATGGCTGTTCGCTCTGAAAATGGGCGTTGTGAAAAGACACTCATAGATCTGTGAGATTAATAAGTTCTTGCCAGCTGATAGCGCTTGATTTTTTCCAAAAAGCCCAAGACTTTTTATAGAGATCTTTACCTGTAAATATTCGCTGGCGTGTTTTGCCATGAGGAAAATCAATCAACTCTAATTCAGAAATGCACTCATTATTTAGAGCATTCTGAAGTTCAGGCCAAAGTGTTTCTGGATTCCTTACCCAGGCAAATGCGGAGTCTAATTTTGAGATCTCCATCTGATTTTGATATGGTATTCCTAAATGCTTTGCTAAACCAGGGAGCAGTGGGCTATCACCATAAATGCGAGAAATATTTTGAAATAGACCGGGAATCCGAAGATCTTCAAGTTTGCCAATGCCGCTAATCCATAAGGAGTTTATTGCTGGCAAACCGCGCTGAGCACGCTCTTCATTGACGGGGTTAATATGCCAAAGCATTTGTACTTCATTTTGAAGTTTGCGCCAAAGTTTTGCTACGCCTATTTCTTGGGTATCGCGCGGCATCCACCAGTCGATATTTCTGCCGTGAGCTTGTTCTACTGTATGGGTTGCTAAACTTGAAAATCGACCGGCTGGAATGAACCAGTCTCGTTTTCCTTGGTGTAGCAAAGTATGTTGAAAGTCTTCTTCAATGAGCGGCAGCGCAACTTGAAGAAGCTTAGCGGATTCCTCTTCTGACAAATGAATCTGATCTTGGTGCAGCAAAATCAAATGATCTCTTGTAGCATGCAGATGAACTGGTTGTAGGCAGGCAATTATCTGCTTAGGATTAAATGTGAGTTCGCTTTGTCCTAAAAGTAGGACAGGGGCAATCGGCAGATGTGGGCCCAGTAGAAATTGTTCTTGGGGTAGCCCGTTTGGGGGCGCACTTTGACTGGCGTCCAAGTCAAAAGCATCCTCCCCAGATAACATCAGGGTAAAGCGGCGCCTCGCGCTTGAATTGGGGGTGAAATTTCCAGTCATTCCCCTGATTTTAGGTGGCATTTACAGAATCCATCGTATTGTCTTTTCAATTCACTAAACTGTAGCCATGTTAAGACTTCCCATTGAACTTGAAATTGGCCTGCGCTATACCCGCTCCAAGCGTCGCAAGACGGTTGGTAAGCGTGATGGCTTTCTGTCCTTTATCTCCGGAATCTCTACTGCGGGCATCGCTTTGGGGGTGGCTGCCCTGATTGTGGTGCTTTCGGTGATGAATGGATTTCAGAAAGAGGTCCGAGATCGTATGCTTTCAGTACTCTCTCATGTCGAAATTACCGCTCCAGACGGATTAGCTAATTGGCAGCCTATTGCTCTCAGGGTAGCTAAAGAGCCTCATGTTTTGGGCGTTGCCCCGATGGTGAGCTCCCAAGGTTTATTGAGTAGAGACTCTGTCATGCGGGGCGTAGCTATCCGCGGGGTGCTTCCTAGTGAGGAGGGAAAGGTTTCGGAGTTACCAAAGCAGTTTGTTGTGGGTAGTATTGATGATCTACAGCCTGGCAACTTTGGTGTGGCTCTTGGAGCTCAGTTAGCCAGTATTGTTGGTGCGCAAGTAGGCGACCGCATTAATCTGATTGTTCCTGAGAGTGACATTACGCCTGCAGGTGCAATGCCTAGAATGAGAACACTGCAAGTAGTAGGTATTGTTGACAGCGGCCATTATGAATACGATAGTTCCTTAGCTATCATGCATTGGAAAGATGCCGCCGCTCTATTGCGTTTGCAAAATCCCACGGGTCTTCGTGTCAAGGTTGATGATATGCAGCGTGCGCCAGCTGTTGCTGCAGATTTAGCACAGGTAGTTCCTCAAGCGCTGTGGGTAACAGATTGGTCACGCTCCAATCGCAATTGGTTTGCTGCTGTGCAGACCGAAAAAAAGATGATGTTTATTATTTTGACTCTAATTATCGCAGTGGCTGCTTTTAATTTGGTATCAACCTTAGTGATGACGGTTAACGAAAAGCAGGCAGATATTGCTATCTTGAGAACGATGGGTGCAAGTCCAGGATTGATACAGCGCATCTTTTTGGTTCAGGGTCTAGCTATCGGATTGCTGGGATCTTTGGCTGGAGTTGGTTTGGGTTTGCTGATCGCCTTGAATATCGATGTCATTGTTCCTACGATTGAAGCGATTTTTCGGGTACGCTTTTTACCGCGCGATGTGTATTTCATTAGTGAGTTACCTTCCGATGTACGCTTACCAGATGTTGTAACGGTTGGCCTCATGGCTTTTGGTTTATCGATATTAGCTACCTTGTATCCAAGTCGAAGAGCGGCCAAGGTTCAACCAGCGGAGGCATTGCGTTATGAGTAATTTAAATAATGTGATCCTTAGTGCGAGCAATCTGGCCAAAACTTATGGCAAAGGCCCTACTGCGGTTGAGGTTCTAAAGTCTGTTGATCTTGCGGTGAATGCATCCGAAAAAGTGGCGATTGTGGGTTCCTCTGGGTCAGGTAAAAGTACCTTATTGCATTTGTTGGGCGGCTTAGATAATCCCAGTGCAGGAGAGGTGTTTTTGGTTGGTGAAAATCTTCATAAGCTGCCTTTAGTAAAGTTGGATCAACTGCGGAATCAGAACTTAGGTTTTATTTATCAGTTCCATCATTTATTAGATGAGTTCAGTGCTCAAGAGAATGTTGCCTTGCCTTTGCGTATTCGAGGCTTGGGTAATGACGAGTCTATGGAACTCGCAAATAGGATGCTGCAAGCAGTGGGTTTAGCAAAGCGTGCACAGCATACCCCCGGTGAACTCTCGGGTGGCGAGCGTCAGCGGGTGGCTGTAGCTCGAGCCCTAGTTGGCAATCCATCTTGCGTACTAGCAGATGAGCCTACAGGTAACTTAGATACCGAGACTGCTGATGGTGTATTTGATTTAATGTTAGACATTGCCCGTGAGCAAGGAACTGCTTTCGTTATTGTGACTCATGATCCTGTCCGCGCTAAACGTTGTGATCGCATTTTGCATTTAGAGCGCGGAGTTCTTAAAACATTCGCGCAATGAGCGAGGCGCTTGATTGGGTTGACACCCATTGTCATTTGGATGCGCCAGAGTTTCAAGATACTTTGGTTCAGGTAGTAGCTAGGGCAAAATCTTCGGATGTAAAGGCATTACTTTTGCCTGCTGTACAGATATCTGATTGGGAGCAAGCTAAAAAACTTGCCCATCAATATAGCCCACAAATACCGGGCCTTGTTTACACCTTAGGCATTCATCCGCTGTATATCAATCAGGCTCAAGAGAGCGATATAGAAACGCTTAAAACGCAAATTCAGGTTTCACTAGGTGATCCTCGTTTTGTTGGTATTGGTGAAATCGGCTTAGATTATTTTGTTGAGGGACTTGACCCCAAGCGTCAAGAATATTATTTTCATGAGCAACTTGATCTGGCTGAAGAATTTCGTTTGCCAGTGATTTTGCATGTGCGTCGCTCCCAAGATGCGATTCTTAAAGCATTGCGTAAACGAAAAGTGCCAGGGGGAATAGCGCATGCCTTTAATGGCAGTCATCAACAGGCAAAGCAGTTTATCGAATTGGGATTTAAGCTTGGTTTTGGTGGAGCGGCTACCTACGATAGAGCTCTGCAAATCCGTCGCCTTCTTGCGGAGATTCCCCTTGAGAGCATTGTTACCGAGACTGATGCGCCCGATATTCCGCCAGCTTGGCTAAAGGAAGAGGGTGGTCTGATGAATGAGCCAGCATTACTTCCGAGAATTGCCCGGCAATTAGCGGATATTCGGCAAATGAATTATCGGGAGTTTTCTAATGCTGTTTGGCAAAATGCCATGCAAGCCTTGCCTCGTTGGTCTAGCTTGATGACCAGCAATTTAAATCCAACTTTAGCCTCTTAAAAACTTGCGAATCATTATTACGGCGTTTATCGCCGGGGGTTCGTTTCTTTTATTTTTGCCTCGTGTGCCAGGCCAATGGCAAGGTATTGTCATATTCATTGTTGCGCTAAGTTTGTTGAGCTACTGGCTCAATTGGAAATTCTTTGGTCAGCAATTACTGTTCAGAGTGAGTTCTGTAATCATTGCGTGCTGCTTAGGATTTGCATGGAATGCGTATTACGCCCAGACTCGCTTGGATCAGATTCTAGCGATAGGGTATGAGGGGAGGGAACTCGTTCTTGAGGGCAGAGTGAACGCCTTGCCACAAAGCAATACGAGTGGTGCAAAATTTTCTTTTGCGGTAGATCAGGCGTTTCAAGGCAAGGAAAAAATTCATCCATTTCCAAGGCAGATCTATCTGAGTTGGCAGCCTGCTTGGAGAAATCCTCAAAATATCCCTGAAATCATACCGGGTCAACGTTGGAGATTGAAAGTGAAGATTAAAAGACCTTATGGTTCTTTAAATCCATATACATTTGATTTTGAACGTTGGTCCTTTCATCAAGATTATGGTGCGATTGGATCAGTACGTACTGGTGAGTTAATTGCTTCGCGAGAGATAGCTTTAGCAGAATTTTCTTTGGGCATGGAGTATCAGCGCTGGAAATTGCGTCAAAAAATTTATCGTCTGCTACCAAATGATGCACCTTATGGCGGAGTCATTGCTGCTTTAGTGATGGGAGATCAAAATGCTATTTCCCAAGATGATTGGCGAGTGTTTAATGCTACCGGAATTGGCCACTTAATTTCCATCTCAGGACTGCATGTCACGATGCTGGCTGGTGTTGGAGCATTTCTGGCCTCATGGCTTTGGCGCCGAAGTACACTACCCTTATATATTCCAGTAAGCAAGGTCGCTGCTAGTGCCGGATTTCTGACGGCATTTGTATACGCGTGGTTGGCAGGCTTTCAGATTCCAGCGCAAAGAACGATGTATATGGTTGGAGTTGTAGCATTTGCAATGTGGTCTGGGCGTGATCCAAGGTCATTCGATATTTGGTGGTGGGCCCTAGCAATTACTCTATTAATTGACCCCATGGCCCCTTATACGCCCGGATTTTGGTTGTCGTTTGGGGCGGTAGCTGCCATTTTGTATGCCATGAAAGATTCGGAGGGTTTGCTTGGCATCCCTACTGGCAAAGAATTGGTACTCAATTGGCAGTATCGCTTAATGCGAGCGATTAATGAGGCATGTCGTGTTCAGGCGGTAGTCACAATTGCTTTGCTGCCATTTACCCTATATTGGTTTTATCAATTCTCCATCGTATCCCCATTAGCAAATGCGCTTGCGATCCCGGTAGTGAGTTACCTCGTCACCCCATTGGCTATTACAGGGTCGCTCTTACCAGAAATTATTGGCAAGTGGCTCCTAGTTAGTGCCCATGCAAGCATGTCTTATTTAGCCCTTGTATTGGATTGGATGGCTGGTTTTAAATGGGCCGTTGCATTTTCTAATCAACCAATGTGGTGGACTTTAATTCTATCTTTAGCAGGAGTGGTCCTAGTTATTCGGCCTGGTGAATTGAGTGAATCTATCGGATTTAGAGTATTGGGATTGTTGCTTTGTTCAAGTCTATTCATTCGACCCATTCAAAATGAGCATCTTCATTTAAAGCCGGGGGATTTTCAAGCGACAGTATTCGATATTGGACAGGGTACTGCGGTATTGATTGAGACAAAAAATAAAACTTTGCTCTATGACACGGGACCGATTCAGGGAAAAGATAACGCTGGACAAAGAATCATCCTACCTTTCTTAAGAGGTCGCGGTATTGAGAAAGTTGACAGATTAGTCATTAGTCACAGTGATAGCGATCATATTGGTGGAGCTGCAGCATTGCTCAAGGAAATTGAGTTTGCTTCTATGATGGGGTCATTACCCCTCAGTAATAATTTGTTAGTTAATTTATCCCAAAGAGATATTCCTAGCATTCCCTGTCGATTTGGGCAGAGCTGGATTTGGGATGAGGTTGAGTTTTACATCTGGCATCCCCATGAGGCAAGTAACTTTGCAGAAAAAGTTCAGGGTAAGCCGAATGAGATGAGTTGTGTTCTAGAGGTGCGCAATCGGAATATTTCGTTCTGGTTAACGGGCGATGTAGAGCGGCAGGGAGAGACTGAAATTAATGATCGTTTGACTAAGGATGCGCTTGGTGCATTAAAGAATAAACATTTGATTTTCATGGCCCCACATCATGGTAGTAAAACCTCTTCCTCTTTGGATCTCTTAAGAAAGCTTGAGCCAAATATTGCTTATGCTCAGAATGGCTATCACAATCGTTATGGTCACCCGCATCCTAGCGTTACCGAGCGGTATCAGAATTTGGGTATTCCGTTTTATCAAACGCCGCTAACGGGAGCGCAAATATGGACTTTTAGGGATGATCAGAAATTCTCAAGTTCACATCTA
>JALRHB010000034.1:0-7214 GCA_023253245.1 Polynucleobacter sp.
GATGTAGCAACCAAGCTTGGTGCAATAGCGATTAATAATAGACGTTGGATTTTCATGAAATAGCTCCGATCAGAAATGGAAATAACAAAATTACTGGTTTCAGCATACTACTGATTGAGCATTCTTTCCTACATGTTTTGTCATAAAAGCATCTGAATTGGCCATGTCATGTAATAAATAATCGCCTTGAAAAATCCCATCAGAGGATCCATCCAGAGCTTGCCGATGATTCCTGTAAAAACGAGGCCTAAGACAATAAAAAAGCCCCAAGGCTCTAATCTGCCCAAAGCTAGGGATTGTTTTAGGGGTAAAAGGCCCGCCAAAATACGGCCACCGTCAAGTGGAGGTAGTGGAAAGAGGTTGAAAACCAGTAAACCAATATTCCAGGTAACGCCAGCTTGAGACATGGCAATTAGAAACCGTTCGTTGACTCCAAAGGCATGTAAGCCAATTAGAAAAACTGCCCAAATTAGAGCCTGGATGAAGTTTGAACCAGGGCCTGCAAGGGCAACCCAAATTGAATCTATGCGGGGATTCCTGAGGCGATCAAAGCGCACTGGAACTGGTTTGGCATAACCCACTAAGAAAGGGGATCCACTCAGAATCAACATCAAGGGAATGAGAATGGTCCCTATAGGGTCTATATGTTTTGCCGGGTTTAGGCTGACGCGCCCCATCAAATAGGCGGTATTGTCACCTAGTCTGCGGGCAGCATATCCGTGGGCCGCCTCATGAATAGTGATGGCAAAAATGAGAGGAATCGCGTTAATTGCGACGGCTTGGATAGAATAGTCGGTAAACATGGCAATATGATAGCCATAGTCTATAGGAGCAAAAAGTGACTGATGATAAGAAACCAGAATCTAAAATGCCTGCTAAGCCGGTAATTGCGAAACCACCAGTTCGTCCTCCCGCGCCCAAAGGGCCTTCTGGCCCTAGTGGCAGACCTCAGGCCGGCTTTGGCGGTGGAAAAGGCATGATGCGCAAGGCTGGACGCGGTCGATAGTGGATAATTACGCTATCAATCTGTTAAACGAGGATGAAAAATGAACGAATGGCATAAAGAGTCGAAAGACGAAGTCAATAAAAAGATTATTACTTTGATCGTCATGTTGGCCGCTGCTACCAGTTTGGCTATTTTGTTTGCACTAGTAGCTGCTCACACTGGTTACGTATTCGGCTAATTTACTTGAATGACGAGCCATCGCCAACCTGCTGTATTTGCTGGCCATGGCAGTCCAATGTACGCCATTGAGCACAATCGCTATACGGAAGTTTGGGCTCGCTTGGGAAAGTCACTAAGGCGCCCCGATGCTATTTTGCTTATTTCAGCGCACTGGGTAACTCGGGGTGTTTGGGTCACAGCAATGCCTAAGCCCAAGACAATTCATGATTTTGGCGGATTTCCGCAAGAGTTATTTGATATTCAATATCCTGCACCAGGCTGTCCTGCTTTAGCTCATAGAGTTAAAGAGCTTCTCGAGACCCCAGTAGTTCTTGAGGAATATGAGTGGGGTATCGATCATGGAGCATGGTCAGTTTTGAAATATCTCTACCCAGATGCTGATGTGCCAGTAGTGCAACTGAGTCTAGATGGATCACTGTCCACTAGAGAACATTATGAGTTGGCCAAGAAACTACAAGCTTTACGAGATGAAAACATCTTAATTCTTGGTAGTGGCAACGTAGTTCATAACTTGCGGACAATTCACTGGGGGGAGGACGCAAAACCCTTTCCTTGGGCTAATGAGTTCAATGATTTTTTTGTCTCAGAAATGAATGCTAATCACCATGAGTCACTCATCAATTGGGAGCAATTTGGTGATGCCGCTCATTTATCTGTGCCAACACCCGAACACTATTGGCCTGCCTTATACATCCTAGCGCTTCAAAAGGATGATGAAACTCCCAAAGTCTTAAGCAATGGCTTAGAGCTGGGGTCAATCAGCATGCTTACTTTTTCAATTCAATAGCAATCTATATGTGGCCATCGATCTTTGCCATTTTCTGCGGGGCTGGTTTTGGGGCTCTGCTCAGAGCCGGATTTAATTTAGCAACTGTTGGTGTGGCAGCTAGCCTACCTATTTTTGGGACTCTGCTGTCGAACTTAGTGGGCGGCTATTTAGTCGGTATTGCCGTAGCTTTCTTTGGTAATAACGCCCATCTTTCCCCTGAATGGAAGTTATTCGTCATTACTGGCTTTTTGGGTGGACTGACAACCTTCTCCAGTTTTTCTGCGGAGGTTGTAGGTTTGATGCAACGAGGTGAATTGACTTGGGCTTTTGGAACAGCACTTTTAAATTTGCTGGGCTCACTTACTTTAACTTTTTTAGGGATCCTGACCTATCAGGCGCTGAAGTAAAGATTGCTTTATCACTCAGGCTTGATGTTGCCGGCTTTAACTACAGCACTCCATTTTGTAGACTCGGATTTAATCAGCATCGCAAAATCCTCAGGGCTTCCACCACCAATTTCATTTCCCTGAGCAAGCATGAGATCACGAAGTTGCTGATCTTTTAAAGCCTCGTTTGCCGCTTTATTTAATTGATCTATGATTGGTTTGGGTGTTTTGGCTGGCGCAATAAACCCTTGCCAATTTAGCACCTCTACTTTTGGGTAGCCAAGCTCCGCAAAACTGGGAATATCAGGAAACAGCGGTGATCTTTTTTTACTCGTGATAGCAATTGGCCTTAGCTTATCTGCTCTGATATTTGGAGCTGCTGCATACATCTGCTCAAACATCATATCAACATTACCAGCCATTAGGTCGGTAGCAGCTGCTGACCCACTTTTGTAGGGTACGTGAATCATCCTAATATCGGCATTTTGCATAAATAACTCTGCGGAGAGTTGATGGCTGCCACCAATTCCGCCTGATGCAAATGTCAATGTTCCCGGTTTTGCTTTTGCCGCTGCAACGATATCTTGAATTGTTTTGTATTGCGAATTTGGATTGACTACAAGGATGAGTGGGCCCTTTTCGATCAAAATGATGGGTGCAAGATCAGTTTCGGGGTTATAGCGTAGATTGCCAAACAGTGTTTTATTTACAGCAAGTGGCGCAAAGTTTCCCATGCCAATGGTGTAGCCATCTGGAGCTGCTTTGGCTACAAATTCGGTGCCGATATTCCCACCCGCACCTGGTTTATTCTCAATCACAATGGGTTGCTTAAGGATTAGGCTCATTTTTTGAGCAAGCTGTCTGCTTCTGGAGTCCGCGCTTCCTCCTGCACCATAAGGAACAACTAGGGTAATGGGCTTGGTGGGATAGTTAGTCTGTGCGTTTGCAAAGGCGCCGGTTAAAAGAGTTACACAAAGAATAAAAATACGAAATTTTTTCATAGCTATCATATGACTCCCAAAAATCCCAAAACAGCACCCAGGGCAATCAGATATAAAGGGTGCCAGCGAGTACAAACCGTTAATCCAATGGTAGCTAAGGTCAAGCTATAGGCTGTGATGCTGTGATTAATTTGCAGGGCAATCTGCCATGCGGATGAGAGTACGAGGCCAATCGCTAAAGCTGCCGCTGCATATTGAATTGTTTTCTTTTTCTGCTGATTGCTCATACCCATGACCCAGCGTTGCAAAAAGAATACAAGGATGGAGGATGGCCAAGCAATTGCAAAGGTAGCAATCAAAGCCCCGATAACGCCATAGACATGCCAGCCAATTAAAGTCACTGTCATGAAGTTCGGGCCAGGGGCTGCTTGTGCAATTGCAAAATAATCGGCAAAAGTTTGCAAATCAATCCAATGCTCTTGATTAACCGATAAATTCAATAAGCTTGGGAGAAGGGCATTTACTCCGCCAAAAGCAATCAGCGAGAATGCGGATAGTTTCAGAAACAAGCTCAACAAGATAGTCATAGTAGACGCGCTTTCTGGTGCGCTAAATACAAGGCAAGTGGTGATGCAGTAAGCACAACCCAACCTAACCCGAGATGAAAGTAAGTCGCGGTAATGAAGGTGAGCAAGACAACCAACAGCATGGCTGGATAACGGAATTCATCGCGCAACATCTTAAAGCCAGTAGATGCGATAAGGCCAACTCCAACTGCCGATATGCCGCGAAGTATTCCTTGCACAGACTCCATGTAGCTATAGTGTGCGTACAGGAGTGCGAGTAAAAGTACGATACAAATGGGTCCTAGAGTGAGACCGAGCACTGATGCAAATGCGCCTTTCGCGCCGCCAAACTTTGCACCAACACATACCGCTAAGTTCACAATATTAGGACCAGGGACAATCTGGCAAATGCCTAGCATGGCGCTAAATTCTTCGGAGCTCAGAACCTTGTCCTGTTCAACTAGAGTGCGTCGCGCCCAGGGCAACACCCCACCAAAACCAGACATGCCGATTTTGCTAAAGCTAATGAATAGTTGGGTTGGTGTTAGTGCACTCAATTCTTTTACGCCTCAAATGGATAGGGGATTGTTTGTTGGGTAAACCACGCTTCTAGCGTACTGGTAATCCCTTCCGAGAAGGCCTTAAAAATTGGTTCAGCAACAAAGCCTAAGTGGGGGGTCAATAACAGCGTTGGATTGTTTCTAAGAGAGTCTTCTTTTGGGAGAGGTTCAGTCTCAAAGACATCTAAAGCTGCTTGGGCTGGGCGACCACGCTTTAGTGCTTCCTGTAAATCCGCCATATTAATGAGAGCTGAGCGAGCGGTATTGACCAAAAGAGCATCTGGTCGCATCAAGGCCAATTGCTCGGCGCCAATCAACCCTTTAGTGCTAGGTCCTGCTACCAAATGCAGACTAACTACTTTAGAGGTTTTTAGGAGTTCATTGAGGCTAACGGATCGCACATTTTGGGCGGCTGCACGCTCAGCTGTCATATTTGGACTCCAGACAACCACTTCCATCCCAAAAGCAATTCCAACTTTAGCTACTGCGCTACCAATTGCGCCCAGACCAATTAAACCTAGACGTTCTCCAGAGAGCATGGGTAATACTGATAATTCATCGCGCCACCCCCCAGATTGCATTAGTGTATTTTGGTGCAACAGATTTTTGCTTGCCCCAAGGATGAGTGCCCAGGTAAGCTCTGCAGTAGAGTCTTTTGAAGGGCCGCCAGGGGTGCAAGCGATTGGAATTCCTCTGGCTTTCAAAGCAGCTACATCTAGCGTGCTATTGCGCTTCCCGGTAAACATAAGCAATTTGAGTTTTGGTAGTCTCGCAATAAGCGCTGCGTCAAGGGGGGTGCGATCGCGGACCAGAATGACGACATCAGCATCTTTTGCCGATTGATATAAGGCTTCCCCTTCAAGGGGGTGTTGGTATATTTGGAGCTTACAAAGCTGATCAACTTTGCTCCAATCGGAATAGCGACGCAGGGCGCACTCATAATCGCCAAGAATGACAACATTCGGTAAATTAGCCATGTCTCAAATATCGTTATTTATTATGTGAATTAAGTTTACTATTGAAGTAATACTTTTTAAAAAGGGAAATGCAAATGATTTTGGAACACTGTGACATTGAGATCGATCCTAGTAAGTGTGCCCAGTTCGATGAAGCGATTTTGCGCGGAGTCAATACCGTCATCTCAAAAGCTAAGGGATTTCGAGGTTTTAAGGTTAATCACAGTATTGAGAGTCCAGCTCGCTATCTACTGCTAATTTACTGGGATACTTTGGAAAACCATACGGTAGACTTTCGGGGTTCAGAAGCATTCGCAGATTGGCGAGCTATTGTGGGGCCATTTTTTGTGAAACCCCCGGTTGTAGAACACATGACTCTAGTCGGAAAGTCTGACTAGAGAGGGGCGTGGCATTAAGCCTTGGGTTTTTTGCGGATGGAGTTTTCCAGAGGAATTGAATCCAAGTTAGGCTCTAATGCCTCGCGCTCGTCAAAGACGAAGCAACTGCCCTGATAGTGTGCGGAGCCAACCTCTTCAAAGTATTTGAGGATTCCACCTTCCAATTGGTAGCTGTGCTCTATACCAATTTCCCGCATGTAGAGGCCAGATTTTTCACAGCGAATTCCACCGGTGCAAAAGCTCACTAAAGTTTTATCTGCCAAAGCATCTTTGTGTGCTGATATTGCCTGTGGAAACTCAGTGAATTTATTAATATTGAAATGAATGGCATTTTCAAAAGTCCCGTAATCCACTTCAAATGCATTGCGGGTATCAATCATCACGACTGGGCGACCTAAGTCATCGGTCCCGCGATCTAGCCACTCCTGTAGTTTTTTTGGGGAAATAAATTTTGCGCGACCTTCTTCCGGACGAATCGCAGGATGATTCATACGGATAATTTCCTTCTTGATTTTAATGAGCATTTTTTTGAAGGGTTGGGCCTCGGACCAACTCTCCTTGGCTTCAATGGGTGAAAAACGAGAGTCTTGTCTCAACCAGTCCAAGAAGCCACGCAGCTCCACATCTTTGCCAGCCAAAAACATATTGATACCTTCACCCGTAAGCAAGATCGTGCCCTTGAGCTCGCGAGTATTGCACTGATGCAAAAGCTTGGTTCGTAGCTCTGTCAAATTATCAAGGCTAACGAATAAATAAGCGGCTATATTCAGGATGGATTTCATGTTTAGGAAGGTATTACTGATGCGTCATTATCAAGGAAGAACGAGTTAAGGTGATAATCTTAGTTAACCATCTATTTTGCTATTCATCCTTTTATTTAGAGTAAGTCTATGTCTGAACGTTTAATCCCCTACCAGCCAATGGATTTGGCCCAGCCAGCTGATCTGGTCGCTGCCATTCGCAAGCGCCGTGGAGGCCAGTTTATCAACTTAGATCGCATGCTTTTGCACAGCATTCCGATTGCCGAGGGTTGGAACCATTTTATTGGCGAGATTCGTAACAACCTCTCTTTAGACCCAAAGTTGCGAGAATTAGCAATGTGTGGTGTAGCGGTTTTAAATGGTGCTGAGTATGAGTTTTTTCACCATGCCCCCCCTTTTATTAAGGCAGGAGGAACTCAAGCACAGGTAGATGCACTTAGACTCATTGGGCAAGCCAACTTTCCAGCTGAATTATTTAGCCCTCTAGAAAACGATGCGGCTGCCCTGACTTTTCAGATGACGCGCAATATTAAAGTCGATCCTGATTTAATGAAGCGCTTGCAGCTTGGTCTGGGCAATACCGATACTGTGGAATTGGTCACTGTGATAGCTGCCTACAACATGGTCTCACGCTTTCTGATTGCTCTGGACGTCAATCCCGAGGATCATCCTCCTGTCTAATTCATGATTG
>JALRHB010000034.1:7224-11351 GCA_023253245.1 Polynucleobacter sp.
TCATCTGCTGGGATGAAGAGGGAAACTCGTGCTCGGCACTTTGGCATTCTGAGAATGGGATAAGAGCCCACAAGCGTGTCAGACTTGTTGATGACACCATGACTGCTGATCAAGCTTATCGCTTCGCGTGTGAAGGCACAGCTTTGCTATGGAGAGGCGATTTTCAAAATGCTCGTCAGCTCTTACAGGCCTTAAAGAGAAGGATTGATAAACCTTCAAAAAAATCTAAGCGATTAGATAAAAGATTAGAAATATCTGGCAATCCGCAAAAGTCTCCATTAGATTTATTTAACCAGCATCGCTTAAAGCAATCTCAACGTGCTCGACTCTTGGGAATGTTATTAATTCAATGCAATCAAGATCACACGATTGCTTTGAAGCGCGCTCCAGACGTCACGCTAGCTTGTTTGGAAGCATACGGATCTGCAAGTGAGTCCTATGTTGTTTCTTTGCGCGAGCTCTTAGGTGTGATCAGCGCTCATGAGTGGCGCAAACATGGTTTGCCAGTCCTAACTGATGGCTCTGGAGATCCCGTCATTATTCATCCGCATTACGGTGTTTTCTCGCCAATTCGTGGTGAGTATCTTGAGTTAGTGTGTAATGCGCCTTTGCCTAGTGCTTTAAAGACAAAGTCTATTGCTTTTGATATTGGCGTTGGTACAGGCGTGTTATCTGTGATTCTGGCGATGCGAGGCTTGCAAAAAGTCATTGCGACTGATGTGGATGAAAGAGCTCTTATTTGTGCAACTGAGAATATTCAAAGACTCAATTTGCATCATCAGGTAGAGACTATGAAAGTGAATTTATTCCCTGAAGGAAAAGCCGCTTTAGTGCTATGTAATCCCCCTTGGCTGCCTGCAAGACCGAGTTCTCGACTAGAGCACGCAGTCTACGATCCAGATAGCCATATGCTTAGGGGATTTCTAGGAGATTTAAAAAATCATTTAGTGGATCACGGTGAGGGTTGGCTTATTTTGTCAGATTTAGCTGAACATTTAGGGTTGCGTACTCGCAAAGAACTACTTGATTGGATTAAGGAGGCAGGCCTCACGATACTGGGTCGCATCGACACTAAGCCAAAACACAGCAAGGCATTTGATGAAGCTGACCCATTGTATTTTGCTAGGTCTGCTGAAACCACTTCTTTGTGGCGTTTAGGTATTCCTTAGTCGAAACCAGCAGAGTTTATTGAGGGCATTATTTGGCAAAGAGCTGACTTGGGTCCTCAAAAGCTTTGAATTCCAAAGCATTGCCAGCTGGATCAAGGAAGAACATGGTGGCTTGTTCTCCGACTTGCCCTTTAAAGCGAATTTGTGGTTCGATAATGAATTTAATACCAGTTTTACGTAAGCGATCGGCAAGTGCATTCCAGTCAGCCATGGTCAACACCACACCAAAATGTTTTACAGGAACTTGATGGCCATCGACCTGATTTGCAGCTGTAGTACCGCACTCCTCAGGAGCTAAGTGGGCAACAATTTGGTGACCATAAAAATCAAAATCGATCCATTCATCAGAACTTCTGCCTTCAGGACAGCCTAAGGTCTTTCCATAAAATTCACGAGCCGCTCCTAAATCGTTGACGGGAAAGGCGAGATGAAAAGGTTGAATAGTTGGCATACATGTCCTGATAGGTAGGTTTAGAGGCAAATGAGCTTGCTGGAAAGTCAATTAAGTCAAAGTTTAGTATATTTAGTCTTTCAAAATTTTGCTGCATCAAATAGATAAAAAGAGACATTTACCCTGACCAATTGGGCGTTTCATTTGGTTTGAGTAAATTTATTATTGCTTAGAACAAAGAAAAACTTGATGACTGAAAAGAAAAGCGAACGGGTCCCTGAGACAGGTCTGCGTAAGGGCTTAACGAGTTACGGTGATAAAGGCTTCTCGCTATTTTTGCGTAAAGCATTTATCAAAGGGGCCGGCTACACCAATAGCGCCCTAGATAGACCGGTGATTGGGATTATCAACACAGGCAGTGCTTACAATCCTTGCCACGGTAATATGCCTCAATTAATCGAGGCGGTGAAGCGCGGCGTGATGTTGGCTGGAGGTTTGCCAATGGACTTCCCAACAATTTCCATTCATGAGAGTTTTGCGGCGCCAACCAGTATGTATTTGCGCAACCTAATGTCGATGGATACTGAAGAAATGCTTCGGGCACAACCAATGGATGCCGTTGTCATGATTGGTGGTTGCGATAAAACAGTGCCTGCGCAAATGATGGGCGCAGCCTCTGCAGGTCTACCAGCCATTCAGTTGATTACGGGCTCGATGTTGACTGGATCTCATCGTAGCGAACGCGTTGGTGCCTGTACTGATTGCCGTCGCTATTGGGGAAAATTTCGGGCTGGTGAAATTGACGAAATAGAAAAAGATGAGGTTAACGATCAATTGGTTGCTAGTGTGGGAACCTGTTCTGTTATGGGTACAGCCAGCACTATGGCCTGTATTGCAGAGGCTTTGGGGATGACTGTCCCTGGTGGGGCTACTCCACCAGCCGTCACTGCTGACCGCATTCGTATTGCAGAAGAGACTGGTACTCGCGCAGTTCAAATGGCTAAAGATGGTTTAACGATTGACAAGATTCTCACTGCCGATGCTTTTGAAAATGCCATGCGAGTTTTATTGGCCATTGGCGGATCAACTAACGGCATTGTTCATTTGGCCGCGATTGCTGGTCGAATGGGCTTGGAGATTGATTTAGAGGCTTTAGATCAGATGGGTAATGAGACTCCTGTGCTACTTGACCTCAAGCCATCGGGTGATCATTACATGGAAAACTTTCATGATGCCGGTGGCATGACCACTCTCTTGCGTGAACTCAAGCCTTTGCTCAAACTCGATGCTATGACGGTGACTGGCAGAACCTTGGGCGAAGAGATTGATGCAGGACCACCAAGTTTTAAACAAGATGTAGTGCGTAAGTTCAATGACCCAATTTACCCTCGCGGCAGTATTGCAGTATTGCGTGGCAATCTAGCACCTGGTGGTGCGATTATTAAGCAGTCAGCTGCGAATGAAAAGTTAATGGAGCATGAAGGTCGTGCAGTCGTTTTTGAAAACGCGCAAGATCTAGCGAACCGTATTGATAGCCCTGACTTAGATGTCACTGCAGACGATATTTTGGTCTTAAAGAACATCGGACCTAAGGGGGCGCCAGGTATGCCTGAGGCTGGCTACATTCCCATACCAATGAAGTTAGCCCGTGCCGGAGTGAAAGATATTGTGCGTATTTCTGATGGGCGTATGAGTGGCACTGCGTTTGGAACTATTGTGTTGCACGTGACCCCGGAAGCAGCCATAGGCGGCCCCTTGGCTTATGTTCAAAATGGTGATCGTATTCGTTTAAGCGTCAAAAATCGTGAGATTAGTTTATTGATCTCTGATGAAGAACTGGCTAAGCGTGAAAAAGCAAATCCAGTGATAGAGCCCACTGCAGAGCGTGGCTATCAGAAATTATTTCTAGATACGGTGACTCAAGCAGACAAAGGGGTTGATTTTGATTTCTTGAGGGCGGTGAACATAGTGGGCAAAACACCGAAGCGTTGATTTCAGAATTTGTTACTTCGGATGCTAAGAAAAACGCCACCTTTTGAGGTGGCGTTTGACTATTGAGTAAAGCAATTTACTTCAAAATGGTGGAGCCGGCGGGAATCGAACCCGCGTCCGCAAATCCTCCACAACAAGTTCTACATACTTAGTCATATCATTTAATTTAGCTAGCTAGTCACAGATTGACATGTTCCACGCAAGCGATTCACTTTATTTTCGTACTACCCCTCGTGACGCGAGATAGTCTTATCTCTTGTATATGACCCTGATGTAGCTTGCGCTACCTGACCCAAGAGAGAATCAGTTCAGGGGCAACCGCAATTAAGCGGCTAGTGCGTAACGTTCGTCGTTAGCAGTTATTACATTCCCATTGATTTACGAGATAACGGGTCCTCGGTATGCCCTTGATGCTTTGTAATCCACGTCGAAACCATGTCGACCCCGGAGTTCGTGCACAAGAACTGTTATTTTAAAGCCGCTAGCTTTAAATTGCCCATTATCTTTTGGAGGCGTTGTTATTCCCTATCGGGAAAGATGATTTGTAGCAACTCAAGTGGGTGATAAATGAGATG
>JALRHB010000035.1 GCA_023253245.1 Polynucleobacter sp.
ATTGTGGTATTTGAGGCGGATAACCAACAATTGGTTTATGTGAACCCAGCTGCAGAGTCAGCTTTAGACCTTTCGCGTAAATCACTTGAAGGCCAGTCTGTGCGCGATTTATTTGGGGATAACCCCTCTTTAAGGTCGATGATTGAAGAAGTTCAATTAGGACATGTGGCTGCACAGCGTCAAGAAATGATTTTGCACTCATTACCCGGAAGCATTCATCAAGACTCCATTCCCGCGCATGTAGTGATTGCGAGTCTTGAGGATCCTGCATTAATCATGATGGAGTGGTTTCCAATTGATCAGCAATTGCGTAGTGAACGCGATGAGCGAGTGACACAACAGGTTGAGGCTAATAAGCAATTGATGCGCAATTTAGCTCATGAAATTAAAAATCCCCTAGGCGGAATTCGGGGGGCAGCGCAATTATTAGAATTTGAACTTCCTGAAAAGGGTTTGCGTGAGTACACCCAGGTCATCATTAAAGAATCTGACCGCTTGCAAACTTTAGTAGACCGTCTTCTTGCGCCACATCGTAAAGCCCATGCGATGGAATTATTTAATGTCCATGAGGCTCTTGAGAGAGTGCGCAGTTTAGTGCTCGCTGAATTTCCTAAGGGTTTGAGGATTATTCGTAACTACGACACTAGTTTGCCCGAAGTATTAGGTGATCGTGAGCAATTAATTCAGGCTGTTCTCAATATTGCCCACAATGCTGCACAAGCCCTTGCTGAAGAAATCCGTCAAGGGATTGCGCAGATTGAACTCAAGACCCGAGTTGCCCGCTCAGTGACCATCTCAAAGCAGCGCTATAAGATGGCGATGGATTTGCATGTGATTGATAACGGTCCTGGCATTCCGGAAGATATTCGTGAGCGTATCTTTTTCCCTTTAGTTTCTGGGCGTGAGGGCGGTAGTGGCCTTGGTCTGACTTTAGCTCAAACATTCGTGCAACAACACCAAGGTTTTATTACTTGCGACAGTCGCCCCGGGCGCACTGATTTCCATATTCAAATTCCATACCGTAAGCAGGAGAAGGCATCATGAAACCCGTTTGGATCGTGGACGATGATCAATCAATACGTTGGGTGCTTGAAAAGGCGCTAACGCGTGAAAATATTCGGCATAAGAGTTTCTCCAATCCCAATGATGTTTTGGACGCTTTGGACAAAGATAGTCCCGCCGTTTTGATCTCCGATATTCGTATGCCTCGTGGTAATGGCCTTGATCTTTTGCAAAATATAAAAGAAACCCATCCATTATTACCGGTCATTATCATGACGGCCTATTCAGATTTAGACTCGGCCGTCTCTTCTTTTCAAGGAGGCGCATTTGAATATCTCACTAAGCCTTTTGATATTGATAAGGCGGTTGCACTCATTCGGCGTGCAATAGAGCAAAGTGAACGTAATCAGTTAGGCAGCAAAGAGCTCAATGGTTGGAGACAGGACTCAACTGAGATTATTGGCCAAGCGCCCGCTATGCAAGAAGTATTTAGGGCAATTGGCCGCCTGGCTCAATCCCACTCTACGGTATTAATTACTGGTGAATCTGGGACTGGCAAACAACTTGTGGCACAAGCCTTGCATAAGCATAGCCCCAGGGCAAAGGGACCATTTGTAACATTTAGCACAGCGTCAGTTCCTAAAGATTTGTTGGAATCGGAGTTGTTCGGGCATGAGCGCGGCGCATTTCCTAGTGCGCTAACCTTGCGTCGAGGTCGTTTTGAGCAGGCTGATGGCGGAACCTTATTTCTTGATGAGATTGGCGACATTCCATTTGACCTTCAAACACGTATTTTGCGTGCCTTAACTGATGGACACTTTTATAGACTCGGAGGTCAAGATCCCATCAAAGCCAATGTCAGAATCATTGCTTCAACCCATCAAAACTTAGAGGCAAGGGTGGCAGCTGGAGCATTTAGGGAGGATCTCTTGCACAGATTAAATGTCATTCGTCTGCGTATGCCCGCATTAAGAGAGCGAGCAGAGGATATACCAGTTTTGGCAAGACACTTTATGCTTTCATGCGCAAAGTCTTTGGGCGTTGAACCTAAGAAATTATCTGACGAAGTGCTGAAAAATATAAGTGCTATGCCTTTTCCTGGTAATGTTCGCCAACTAGAAAATCTCTGTCATTGGCTAACGGTGATGACACCTTCTAATATGATCAGTGCCAGTGATTTACCTGCTGATATCTTGGCAGAGGCTGCTGAGCAACCCTTGATATTAGAGGGTGAATCTGCGTTATCAAATTCCAGCATCCCCAGAGTGGTCTCGGTGGATTGGGAGAGTAGCTTAGGACGCTTGGCAGTGAAGATGCTTCAAGATGGGGATCAAGGGGTCTACGATGTACTCTGCTCTAAATTTGAAAAAGCAGTTTTACAGGCTGCGCTAGAGGTTACAAGAGGCAGGCGGGTAGAAGCGGCCCAGCGGTTAGGTATTGGACGCAATACGATTACACGCAAGCTACAGGAGTTGGGTATTGATGACTGAGTCAGTGCGGATTGCGGCATGGAATGTTAATTCTTTGAAAGTTCGTTTGCCGCAAGTTCTGAAGTGGTTGGAAGCACAGCACCAAGCAAAGCGGCCTATAGATGCCTTATGCCTTCAAGAGCTTAAGCTTACAGATGAAAACTTTCCTCATCAGGCTTTAGAGAAAGCAGGTTATTCAAGTTTAGTTGCTGGCCAAAAAACCTATAACGGTGTTGCTATCATTGTTCGGCGTGCCGCACTAGCACCGACGGCAACAGATCTGGCGACCACCTTCTTAAAGCCAGTGCGGAATATTCCCAATTATGTTGATGATCAACAACGGATTTTGGCTGCTACTGTCTGTTTTAAAAATATCCAACCCATACGCCTGATTTCTGCGTATTTTCCGAACGGACAGTCCCTTGATAGCGATAAATTTGTTTATAAACTCTCTTGGCTTCAAGCTTTAGAGAATTGGCTCAAACAAGAGTTAAGTGAGAATCAACGCCTTGCATTATTAGGTGACTTTAATATTGCTCCGAGCGATAGTGATGTGCATGATCCTTCAAAATGGGTGGGTCAAAATTTGGTCTCACCACAAGAACGAGATGCATTTGCTCGACTTATTAAGCTGGGCATGCACGACTCTTTCAGAATGTTTGAGCAGACCCCCAAGGCCTTTAGCTGGTGGGATTACCGAATGATGGGTTTTAGACGCAATGCGGGTATGCGTATTGACCATATCTTGCTTAGCAATGCACTTAAGGAGAAGTGCGAGATGAGCATCATTGATAAGGAGCCTCGCACTTGGGATCAGCCCTCTGACCATGCTCCCGTCGTGGCGCAAATAAAGCCCTAAGATTTATGCAGCAAGACCACCGTGCCGAAGTAGGGCGTCGACACTAGGTTCCCTGCCGCGGAAGGCTTTAAACGATTCGGATGCGGGTCGACTGCCACCTACTTCTAATATTTCTGTGCAATACTTTTTTCCGGTGGCTACATCTAACACACTGCCAGTTAATTTAGCCGCTTCTTCAAATGCTGAGTAGGCATCGGCGGATAGTACTTCTGCCCACTTATAGCTGTAGTAACCAGCCGCATATCCACCAGCAAAAATGTGACTAAAGCTATTAATCCAACGTGAGATTGCAGGCTGCGGTATCACATTAAAGTCCGCGGCGATCTTACGCGATAGTTCAAGAACTGCAGAGCCATGAGCTTGGTCTGCATTAAATGTGGAGTGCAGTCTCCAATCAGTTAATGACATTACAATTTGTCGCAATGTCATTAAACCATTTTGGAAATTTTTAGCAGCCAGCATTTTGCTAAATAGTTCTCGTGGTAAAGGTTTGTTGGTATCAACATGAGCTGTCATTTTTTCTAAAACTTCCCATTCCCAGCAGAAGTTTTCCATAAATTGACTGGGTAATTCAACAGCATCCCACTCGACCCCATTAATGCCAGATACGCCTAGTGCGCTCACTTGAGTAAGAAGATGGTGAAGGCCGTGACCACTCTCATGGAATAGGGTAATGACATCATCATGGGTGATTGTTGGTGGACACAAAGCGCCATTGATTCTAACGGGCGGAGCAAAATTACAAACTAAGTAGGCTACTGGAATCTGAATTTCGCCATTGGGCAATTGCCTTCTGCCACGAGCATCATCCATCCACGCGCCACCTCTTTTTCCGGGGCGAGCATAGGGGTCTAGATAGAAGTAGGCGCGGATTTTGCCATCAAGGTCTTGAACGCTAAATGACTGAACATCATCATGCCATGTGGGTAAATCTGCCGGTATGATACGCACGCTAAAGAGAGTTTGAATAAGCTCAAACAAACCATCTAAGACTTTAGGTAATGGAAAGTATTGCTTAAGTTCATTTTCAGAGAAGGCGTAGCGCTCTTGCTTGAGACGCTCAGCTACGAAGGCGCTATCCCAAGGTTCAATACCATCAGCTAAGCCAAGTTTAATTTTCGCAAATTGACAGAGTTCATCCCAATCCCTTTGCGCAAACGACCTAGCTTTTTGAGCAAAATCAGTTAAAAAGAAATCAACTTCTTGAACATTATTGGCCATTTTGGGAGCTAAGCTCAACGCAGCATAGTTTTCAAAACCAAGCATATTGGCCTCTTCGTGGCGGAGGCGTAATTGCTTAAGCATGTTTTGGGTGTTATCCCAATCTAATTGGCCTTGGCTATATTGAGGAGCAATTTCTGATGCTCGTGTGACATAAGCTTCATACATCAAACGCCTTAGGTCCCGATTCTCGCTATATTGCATGACTGGGTAATAGGATGGGAAGTGCAAGGTAAATGCCCATCCCTGGAGATTTTTTTGCCGCGCTGTATCGGCAGCAGCTGCCTTTACATCCTCTGGCAATCCAGCAAGTTGTGCTTCATCGCTCACCAGATGGACAAAGCTATCTGTCGCATCTAAGACGTGATCTGAAAATGCTTTACCTAGAGTCGCTTGCTCATCTTGAATTTGCGCAAAGCGCGGCTTCAGTTCATCTGGTAGCTCAGCCCCACCAAGCCGAAAATCACGCAAAGAGTTTTCAATCACTTTTTTCTGTGCCATGCTCAAGTGTTTGAACTCATCACTCTGACTGAGTTGTTTAAATTTATCGTATAAAGCGAGGTTTTGACCTAGACTAGAAAAGAAAGCAGTTACCTTTGGAAGCATTTCTCCATAAGCGGTTCTGAGCTCTGGAGAATCGGCAACGCTATTAAGATGAGAAATTACACCCCAGGAGCGACTGAGGGCTTCGGTAGCGTCCTCTAGAGATTCGACCAGATCATTCCAATGTGCTGGCGTATTTCGATCAACTGCATGATCAACGGCAAGTTGAGCATTTTCTAATAAAAACTCGATAGCAGGCTTGATGTGTAATGGAAGGATTTCCCGGTACTGGGCAATGCCACGACCAAAGGAGATTAGAGGATTTTTTGCAAGTTCAGCAGAAGGGGTTTTATAGGCAGCATGTATCATCCCTCTAGCTTAATGGAGAGACGAACTTTTTGCCGAAAAAGCGAAACTTTTAGATTAAGGGTCTAAAGTTTGGCTGCTTTTTCTGCGGCCTCAAGGGTATTCATCAGCAGCATCGTGATCGTCATGGGACCAACACCTCCAGGTACAGGGGTAATCCATCCTGCAACATACTGAGCGGCATCAAAGTCAACATCACCACATAACTTCCCATCGGGTAGGCGGTTGATGCCAACGTCAATGACAACAGCCCCATGCTTAACCATATCACCAGTGATCATCTTTGGCTTGCCAGTTGCAACTACCAAGATATCAGCGTCCTTGGTGTGGTGGGCTAGATCCCTTGTTTTGCTATTGCAGATAGTAACCGTAGCGCCTGCTTGTAATAGGAGCATTGCCATTGGCTTGCCAACAATATTCGAAGCACCAACAATGACAGCGCGTGCTCCGCGTATTGGATAGTCAATACTCTCTAAGATCTTCATACAGCCATAAGGGGTACAAGGCTTGAACTCTGGTTGGCCGACCATGAGAGCGCCAGCATTTGCTACATGAAAGCCATCGACATCTTTCTCTGGGGCAATGGCTTCAAGCACTCTTTCAGAGGCGATATGCTCAGGTAAGGGGAGTTGCACCAAAATTCCGTGGATAGCAGGATCAGCATTTAAAGTGGCAATTCGGGCGAGCAATTCTTCTTCGCCGAGATCGGCTGAATATCGTTCTAGCACCGAATGAAAGCCGACATCTTCACATGCTTTTACTTTATTGCGAACATATACCTGACTTGCGGGATTATCGCCAACGACAATAACTGCCAAGCCAGGACGTCGATCCTTCGCGGTAACAATAGCGCCACGCGCAGCAATCTCTGTGCGAAGTTTTTTAGAGAGGGCATTTCCATCAAGTAACTGAGCAGGCATGGCAAGAATTTAGTTAGGCTGTGGGTCGGAAAGCGCAAGGCGCAAAAGGTCTGCAACAGTATTAACGTTTAATTTCTCCATGATATTGGCACGGTGAGCTTCAACCGTTTTAATAGAGATGCCAAGATCATCTGCAATTTGCTTGTTAAGGCGACCGGCAACAATCCGCTCCAAAACTTGACGCTCACGACCGGTGAGTTTGCTCAATAAACTTTGGGTGACTTTTCGCTGACTGGCTTGAGAGTAATCAACCCTGGCTTTTGCAAACATGCGATCTACTAGTGCGCATAGATCATTTTCTTTAAATGGCTTTTCAATGAAATCTACTGCGCCTCGTTTCATTGTTGATACTGCCATTGAGACATCACCATGGCCGGTGATGAAAGCAACAGGCATAGGTAGGTTTTCACTAATCAGTCGCTCTTGCAATTCAAGGCCAGACATGCCGGGCATGCGAACATCTAAAATGGCACAAGAGATTGTGGATTTATCGGTACTTTGTAGAGACTGTAAAAAACGCTCTGCGCTAGCGTGGCAACGCACTACATAACCATTACTTTCCAATAACCACGTTAAAGAATCTCGCACAGCCTCATCGTCATCAACAACATAAACCACTTCGGCTTGATTCGATTTGGTGGGTGTACTGAGGTTCATATTTACTCTCGCTGAGAATTCACAAAGGTATAAAGTTTAAATATTAGCTTGAGACCCGGGGGTTTCAAGGGGTAGTAATATTGTAAAGCTGCAGCCGGAGCGCTTGGTCTGTTCTGTATCCATGAGATTTTTGGCCCAAAGTCGGCCCTGATGAGATTCGATGATGGAGCGGCAAATGTTGAGTCCCATGCCCATACCATCGTTTTTCGTACTAAAAAAAGGCTCAAACATGCGTTCAATGACCGCCTCATCAATACCAGCTCCTGCATCAGTAACCTGAATGCGGAGCATGGCCGGAAATATGCTGGTATCTAGGTCAGCGGAAATGCTTACTGGTGGCGCTGACCAGCGAGAGGAGAGAGGGTACGCTTCCCGAAGACTATCTAGGGAATTTTTGAGTAAATTGACTAAAACTTGCAAGATCAGGATGGGGTCTAGGTCAACTAGGGGCAGATTGTCTGCTACTTGAGATTGAATGCTTAGGCGGTGGCGGTTAGCCTCGATTTCTACTAAACCAACGGCATCATTAATGATTTCTCCAATGTCGCAAGATTTGCGTTGCGGTTCGCTACGTTTTACAAAGCCTTTGATGCGTTGAATAATAGTTCCCGCCCGATGAGCTTGTTCTGATGCTTTTTCTAAAGCGGGAATAATATCTTTTTGCAAAATTGGATCTAATTGCCCTTGTAGTCGTTTAACAACTCCCATGCAGTAGTTGGAAATGGCTGATAAGGGTTGGTTGAGTTCGTGTGCCAATGAAGAGGCCATTTCACCCATTGTTGTTAGGCGGCCAGTAAATTGCATCCGCTCCTCTTGTTGGCGGGCTAATTCATCGGCTTCTATTCGAATAGTAATATCAGTCGCAATTAAGAGTTGGGCTAAGTGGCCATCTACCCAAGGTATGAAACGGCGGCGCACTTCATACCATTTTTGCTGTCCAGAAGCTGAATCAATTATTTGAATTTCGTTTGAGCCAGACTCTTGATGTGAGAAGGTGTTGATGTCAAATTGAGAGAGAGTTTGATGTTTGCTGGCATCCTGACCTGCTAAATCAAAGTGGCCTTTAGGGCTATCGCCAAAACGTTCACGATAAAAGCGATTGGCAAATAAAAGATCTCCAGTTTCATTGGATACCACTGAAACTGCTGCATCCAATCCTTCAAGTACTGTGACAAAGCGCTCTTGGGAGGCCGCTAATTCTTCTCGGATCTTTTTGGGCTCTGAAATATCAATCAATGAAGTGACCCACCCAGTTTGCTTGCCCTTTTCATTAATCAAAGGGGCGATAAAAGTGCGCGTCTGAATAATGCTGCCATCGCGTCGAATAATTGACCCTTCAATGCCAACCTTCTTTTCGTGGTTATGTGTCAGTTGCAAAGCCCTATTCATTTTTTCGGTAAGCTCGGCTTTTTGGCTTTCAGGCCAAAAGGCAAATGGAGGCTTTTGCCCAATTAATTCCTCTGCGCTCCATCCTGTCATTTCGCAGAAGGCAGGGTTCACATAGGTGATGCTGCGATTCATGTCATGAGCCCGAATACCTACTGGGGTTGAATTCTCCATGGCACTTCGAAAGTTTGTTTCAGTTCTTAAATTAGCCTCAGCCTCTTGACGAACTTGCATTTGCTTAAGCACTGACCACAAACTCCAAATCACGAATGCACTTAAACCGAGCACCACGCCTATTAACATACGAAATGTAAGGTTAGTGGCAGGGGGGTAGGTATCAATCCTTAAAACAAGATTTGGACTAAGGACCCCAATATCTAGACTCGTTTGATTGCTAAAAGCGCGTTTAGGTGTATTTCTGTCGGATGAAATCGCAAGGACTTTCTCATCATCTGTTAATAGGGTAAAGCGATATTGCCCCTTCAGTTCCCCGGGAATAATTTCCAAGATAGCCTGGGTTGAATACAGCACTGCAATACTTCCTTTGATATCAACCCCTGCTAGTTGTGGTACTGTTTGCCAAAAGACATGACGCATATCTTTGGCAACCGGATCATCTAGTGGAACATCTAAAGTGATAAATTGACTATAGGCAGGGCGAAGCGTGGCATTGCTCAGTTCGCTAGATTTCTTAAGCGCTTCCTTGAGAGTATGTGCATTTTCAGGCTTGTTAAGCCAAGTGGTTTTGGCATTATTGTTAGGAACTTTCCACTCGATAATATTGTCTTCATTTATCCAGAGTAGTTGCACAATCTCATGATTGCTCTGTAATAGGTTCTCAGCTTGTAGCGTTACGTTTGCCTGATCTTTTTCTGACTCAATTGAATTAAGGTAGTCTCTACCTATAGATTGAAAGATATCAGTGTTGTTTGAAAAGCGCAGTTGAATGCGCTGCTTTGCAAATGAGAGCTCCCTAAATAGAGCTGATTCTTGCTGACTTTTTTCTTGTAATTGCAGGGTTCCGAGAATGACGCCCATCACCGCCGTGAACAACACAATAGCTAGTAGCGGGGTGTAGACCAGCTTAAAACCCCGTATGTTGCGGAGCCATTTCACTGGTTTTAACTGCCAGAATGAAAGTACTATTTTTCTCATGAATGAAGGCTATTTTGCCCTACAGGGCTAAATATGCATGTTGTTTTCACTGGCAATGTTTTTATTTGCATTGCAATATAATCCCATATTATGAGAAATATTATCATTATGTGGGATTTTGCTTGTTTACACCCATAGACCTTCCTAGAATGTTGGCTATAGAGTCAATTACTTACAGCGAAGTTCCTATTGGAGACAAATTATGGCTGCAGTTCCAGATCAAATTTTGGGTAGCGCAGGCAAGCAAGATGCTGACCCAGGTGAAACGCAAGAATGGTTACAAGCTTTAGATGGCGTCATTCGCAATGAAGGGCCGGAGCGAGCAGCTTATTTAATTGATCAGCAAATTTCCCATGCGCGCATCAATGGCGTGAATCAACCATTCCATGCCGAAACACCTTATATCAATACGATTCCAGTTGAGCAGCAAGCGCGCTTACCAGGGGATCAGAATGTCGAACATCGTATTCGTTCTTACACGCGATGGAATGCAATGGCTATGGTTCTGCGTGCGAATAAAGATACAAATGTTGGTGGGCATATTTCCTCATTTCAGTCTGCTGCTACTTTATACGACGTTGGCTTTAATCATTTCTGGCATGCGCCATCGTCCAATCATGGTGGCGATTTAATTTTCGTGCAAGGTCACTCAGCACCTGGAATTTATGCGCGGGCATATATGCTTGGTCGTTTAGCAGATGAGCAACTTAATAACTTCAGGCAAGAGGTTGGGGGCAAAGGTGTGTCTAGTTATCCACACCCATGGCTCATGCCAGACTTTTGGCAGTTCCCGACAGTATCGATGGGTCTTGGCCCGATCATGGCTATTTATCAGGCGCGTTTTATGCGTTATATGCAAGATCGTGGCTTTATCAAAGCAGAGGGCCGTAAGGTCTGGGCTTTCTTAGGTGATGGTGAGACAGACGAGCCTGAGTCACTTGGCGCTATTGGTATGGCCGGCCGCGAGAAGTTGGATAACCTGATTTTTGTTGTCAACTGCAATCTTCAACGTCTCGATGGACCCGTTCGTGGTAATGGAAAAATTATTCAAGAACTAGAGAGTGAATTCCGTGGTGCTGGCTGGAATGTCATTAAAGTCGTTTGGGGTGGTCACTGGGACGCTTTATTTGCCCGTGATAAAAAGGGCATTTTGATGCAGCGTCTTGGCGAAATTGTTGATGGTGAGTATCAGACCATGAAGGCCAAAAATGGTGCGTACGTTCGTGAGAAAGTTTTCAACACGCCTGAGCTCAAAGCTTTGGTAAGTGATTGGAGTGATGAGGAGATTTGGCAGCTCAATCGTGGCGGTCATGATCCCCATAAGATTTATGCAGCATTTCATGCGGCGGTAAACCACAAAGATCAACCCACTGTGATCTTGGCCCATACCATTAAGGGTTACGGTATGGGTGGTTCTGGTGAGGCTATGAATATTGCCCACCAAGCTAAAAAGATGAATGCGGATGACGTACGTCGCTTCCGAGATCGTTTTGAAATTCCTGTCAAAGATGAGGAATTAGCTGAAATGCCTTTGGTGAAATTTGCCGAGGGCAGTCCTGAGCTCGAGTACATGAAGGCTCGTCGACA
>JALRHB010000036.1 GCA_023253245.1 Polynucleobacter sp.
ATGGCTTTAAATGAAGATTTTTAGCAAAATGGGTAGTTCAAGGCAAAGAAAAAACGGTCCAAAATGGGGGGTTTTGGACTTTTAATAATTTATCGGTTAATAATAAAAAAGGGTTTAAAGATGCCAAAACTAAGATTTAGTTTAAATTAATCATCCTTTTCCCCTGTAAAACCCCATTTAAAGCTCAATTTAGGCAAACACGTGGCTACTAAAGCAACTACCAAAAAAAACGGTTCAAAATCTTCAGCCGTTGATCATCCAAAAGCGTTGATCATTGCCGAAAAACCCTCTGTTGCTAGCGATATCGCCAAAGCTTTAGGGGGGTTTACCAAGCATGAAGACTATTTTGAAAGTGACAGCTATCTCATATCTTCTGCAGTTGGGCACTTACTAGAAATCGCAGCGCCGGAAGAATTCGATGTCAAACGCGGTAAGTGGTCTTTTGCAAATCTTCCAGTAGTTCCCCCATATTTTGATTTACGCCCGATCGCTAAAACCGAATCTCGCCTAAAGGTATTGCAAAAGCTTATTAAGCGCAAAGACGTTACTGAACTCATTAATGCCTGTGATGCTGGACGAGAAGGCGAACTTATTTTTAGACTCATTGCGCAACATGCAAAAGCGCCACAAGTAATAAAAAGACTGTGGTTACAGTCAATGACCCCAGCAGCAATTCGTGAAGGATTTGCATCTCTGAGAAGCGATGCGGAGATGCAGCCTCTTGCTGATGCAGCCCGTTGCCGCTCTGAGGCCGACTGGTTGGTTGGCATTAACGGCACACGAGCAATGACAGCGTTTAATAGTAAAAGTGGTGGTTTCTTTCTGACCACCGTTGGCCGCGTTCAAACCCCAACCCTTTCAATTGTTGTAGAACGCGAAGAACTTATTCGTAAATTTGTTACAAAAGACTATTGGGAGGTTAAAGCTGAATTCATTGCGTCTGCTGGCGTATATGAGGGCCGCTGGTTCGATCCTAAATTTAAAAAAGATGCTGCCGAGCCAGATGCTCGCGAAAATCGACTTTGGAGTGAAGCAGCCGCTCAAAGCATAGTCGCTGCTTGCCGCGGTAAAAAAGCTAGCGTTAAAGAAGAGGCCAAACCAGCAACACAGCTGGCCCCCCAATTGTTTGATCTAACCAGCCTTCAGCGTGAAGCAAATGCTCGCTTTGGGTTCTCTGCCAAAAATACTCTAGGTTTAGCGCAAGCACTTTATGAGCGACATAAAGTGCTGACCTATCCTCGAACAGACTCTAAAGCACTTCCAGAGGACTACTTAGACACCGTAAAACAAACTATAGAAAATCTTGCTGATCATTCTCAAGAATACCGACCTTTTGCAAAACAAATTTTGCAGGGTGACCCTAAGGACACCAAATCCAAGGCGGGCTATGGCTGGATCAAACCCAATAAGCGAATTTTTGATAACTCCAAAATTTCAGATCACTTTGCAATCATCCCAACATTGGAGTCGCCCAAGACTTTAAGTGAGCCCGAACAAAAACTATATGACCTCGTAGTTCGTCGTTTCTTAGCCGTCTTTTATCCTGCTGCCGAATTCCGTGTCACCACTCGCATTACGGAGGCATCTGGTCACCACTTCAAGACAGAGGGTCGGGTTTTAGTAAACCCAGGCTGGTTAACTGTTTATGGAAGATCAAATCAGGCTGATGATGAACTAGTCCCCGTTCAAGAAGGCGAATTAGTTCAGAATGAATCGATTGCTGCAGTCCCATTAAAAACTAAACCACCTGCACGCTACACCGAGGCAACTCTACTATCTGCCATGGAAAGTGCTGGCAAATGGGTTGATGATGATGAAATGCGTGAGGCAATGGCCGAGAAAGGCTTGGGTACCCCCGCAACCCGAGCGGCAATCATTGAGGGACTACTTGCAGAGAAATATATCATTCGGGAGGCACGCGAACTCATACCAACCGCCAAAGCTTTTCAGTTGATGACTCTCTTGCGTGGCCTAGACGTCGAAGAATTAACAAGACCAGATCTCACTGGAAGCTGGGAAAATAAGCTCTCGCTAATTGAGCGTGGTGCCATGAATCGTGACACCTTTATGCAAGAAATTGCGCAAATGACTCAACGAATTGTTAAGCGAGCAAAAGAATACGATAGCGATACTATTCCTGGCGATTATGCAACGATGTCAACTCCGTGCCCTCATTGCAAAGGGCCAGTCAAGGAAAATTACCGTCGCTTTGCTTGTGAGAAATGTGGCTTTACGATCAGCAAAACTCCGGGTGGTCGTGCATTTGAATATCCAGAAGTAGAAGAGCTATTGCGCGAAAAAACAATTGGGCCATTGCAGGGTTTTCGTAGCAAAATGGGCAGGCCTTTCGCAGCCATCATTAAGCTAACTGAAATTCCTGAAGATGATGCAGACTATCCCAATGCTGGCTTCAAACTAGAGTTTGATTTTGGTAATACACAAGAAGATGAATCTGAAAGTATTGACTTTACTGGCAAACAGGCTTTAGGAGTTTGTCCAAAATGCTCTGGTGCTGTTTATGAAGATGGAATGCGCTATCTTTGCGAAAACAATAGCGGCCCAAATAAATCTTGTGACTTTAAAACAGGCAAAGTTGTTTTGCAGCAAGAGATATCTCCCGAACAGGTTCAAAAGTTACTTAAAGAAGGAAAGACGGACTTGCTCAGTAACTTTAAATCAAATCGAACTGGTCGCGGATTTAAAGCTTATTTAGCGCTTGGTGAGGACGGTAAAATTGGTTTCGAATTTGAAGCCAAAACCCCCAAAGAAGGTGGGGAGGCTAAAGCGCTGGCGAAGAAACGCGCTGGAGCAAGTGCTGCCAGCAAGTCTTCTGTAAAGCCTAAGCGAGCTAGTAAAGCAAAATCGTCCTGAAGCACCTGGGCAGAAATTAATTTGGCTGCCAATGCAGACCAGAGAATTCCTCTGGAGCCTAGAGCCGTTACTATAAAGATGCCGGGGCGCTGCGTTAGCGCTCCAATAATTGGCAAGCGATCACCAGCTACGCAACGAATGCCAACAAAACTATCACTACTCACAAGAGCTTCGTCACCACCCTCAGAATAATTAACCAAAGCTTTTGCTTGTTCTCGATTAAATTCATCGCTCGCAACCCACGGATTAAGATCGCTTTCTCCCTCATCAAAGCTTGATCCAACCATCCAACGATAGCTGCCATCATTCTGTCGCTCGGCAGGCAAACAATATCCATCGCCAGAGATCGCCGTCTTTGGCAAATGATTTACCCAGAGACTCTCTTTCGCAACAGAAAATATACTGAGCTGCCCTCGAACCGGCCTTAAAGGTAAACGAATATCGATGCTTGAAAGTAGTGACTTTGTTGCTAGGGCTGCGGCAACAACAATTTTATTGGCACTAAATAACTGATGATTTTGATCATCAATCAGCATCCAGTGATGGCCCCGCTTTTCAAATCGAGAAATCCTTTTACCCCAAAGGCATTGAAGATTTGGATGCGGGCGTAATAATGCATTTGTGGTAGTAGAGAGATTTAATGAAGCACCCCTAGGCATCCAAACACCATTCTGAGCAATTCCACAAATCTGATTTGCTTCTGATGCCGATAACACCCTAGCAAGATCATCGTCCAACTCTAATGAGTGCAAATGTGTAATTAACTCTTGCGGGTTAAATGGTTTATCTTTTTTTGCAGGCAAAAAGATGCCATGCTGCTTCCACGTTTGCCCCCAACGAGCTTCGGCCATGGAAAATGCAATTCGGGTTAAGCGCAATAAGCGCGGGGATCCGCGCCCTATGTGTGGGTGCGCAATGGCATAAGCATGGCTAGAACATCCACTTGCTGGCGAGTTCGCAGAATCGATAATACAAACCTTTTGGCCCCGCTCAAGCAACTCATTTGCAATCGTTGCGCCAGCTATGCCCGCCCCAATCACCACGATGTCATGGTGTTGGGGCAAGGTCATTTACTTAGTTGGATTACAGCTAATACTTGGGCAAATCTTAAGCGTGCAAACGCTTCTCAATTTTTCCTCGCGCCTCAAGCAGCTCTTTAGGCAAACGCTCACCCAAATGCTCAAAAAGTTCTGCGTGGAGTTTGAGTTCATTTTTCCAGTCTTCAACAGCAACATTAATCGCTTTGCTAAATTTCTCGACAGAATAATCAAGCCCATCCCAATGCATATCAGAATGCTCTGGGCAGATACCAAATACAGTCTCTGTACCGCTTGCCTTGCCCTCGGCACGATCTAAGATCCAAGATAAAACGCGCATATTTTCACCAAAGCCAGGCCAGACAAACTTACCATTCTCATCCTTGCGGAACCAATTCACACAATAGATTTTCGGCAAGACTGCGCCTTCGGCCTCAAGCTTTCTGCCAATATTGAGCCAGTGCTGGAAATAATCACTCATGTTATAGCCAGCAAATGCAATCATTGCAAAAGGATCACGTCGCACAACGCCCACTTGACCAGTAATAGCTGCTGTAGTCTCAGACCCCATGGTCGCCGCCATATAAACACCTTCTACCCAGTCGCGTGCTTCGCTAACAAGGGGAACAGTATTAGAGCGACGGCCGCCGAATAAGAATGCATCGATTGCAACACCTTCTGGGTTATCCCAGTTTGGATCAACCGCTGGATTATTAGTGGCGGCAACAGTAAAGCGTGAGTTTGGATGCGCTGCTTTGCGACCAGCCGCACCATCAGCTGGAGTCCAGTCTTTACCCTGCCAATCGATCAAATGTGCAGGAGGGGTATCGGTTAGCCCTTCCCACCAAACATCCCCATCATCTGTTAATCCCACGTTTGTAAAGATGACGTCTTGGTTTAATGAATCTAGGCAGTTAGGGTTGGTCTGACGATTTGTACCAGGGGCAACGCCAAAATAACCAGACTCAGGGTTAATAGCAAACAAACGGGTTTTACCCGTGACAGGGTCTTTGCGCGGCTTAATCCAAGCGATGTCATCACCAACAGTAGTAACTTTCCAACCCTCGAAGCCTTTTGGAGGAATCATCATGGAGAAATTGGTTTTTCCGCAAGCAGATGGGAATGCTGCGGCAATATGATATTTTTTGCCTTCGGGCGAAGTGACGCCCAATATCAACATGTGCTCAGCCAACCAACCTTGCTCGCGACCCATGTTTGATGCGATACGCAAGGCAAAACATTTTTTACCCAATAAAGCATTGCCGCCATAGCCAGACCCAAAAGACCAAATCTCGCGGGTTTCAGGGTAATGAACAATATATTTAGTTTTATTGTTTGGCCACGCGACATCTTTTTCGCCAGCAGCCAATGGCTTGCCCACTGAGTGAATGCAAGGCACAAACTCGCCATTTGCACCCAATTGATCAATGACCGCTCTTCCCATGCGCGTCATTAGGCGCATATTAATTGCAACATACGGGCTGTCAGATACTTCAACACCAATATGTGCAATTGGCGAGCCGATTGGGCCCATTGAGAAAGGCACGACATACATTGTTCTGCCACGCATGCAACCATCAAATAATGGTTTTAGGGTGGCACGCATTTCACCTGGCTCTACCCAATTATTGGTTGGTCCAGCATCTTCCTTTTTGGCCGAACAAATAAAAGTGCGATCTTCAACGCGCGCAACATCATCAGGATCAGATAAAGCAAGAAATGCATTTTTGCGTTTTGCTGGATTAAGGCGCTTGAAAACACCCGCCTTCACCAAAAGCTCACAAAATTCGTCATATTCAGCCTGAGATCCATCACACCAGTGGATTTTGTCAGGCTTAGTTAGGGCAGCCACTTCGGCAACCCATTGAATTAACTTCTGATTTTTAACGTAATCGGGCGCATTTACCTGCATTTGCCCATTAGTAGTTGTAGTCATGAGAGTCCTATGAAGTAATAATTTTGATCGCACTATTTTAACATTTTGGCCCTTGATCAAACTGCTGACCATGAATGGAAAGGCTGTTATTTACCAATACAAAATTGACTAAATATTTTTCCCAAAAGGTCATCGGGCAGCAGCTTTCCAGTAATTTGACCAAGCTGATCTTGCGCTAAACGGAGCTCTTCTGCAAATAACTCTAGTGAAATATTGCCATCTTCAGCTAACTTCTCAGAATTGATTAAATGTTCCGCCGCCCTATCTAAGCAGTCCAAATGACGGCTTCGGGCTATGAGCACCCCCTCTTGAGAGCCTCCCCAGCCTACCGCCTCTAGTATTTTTTGCTTGAGGTCATCTATGCCGACTCCAGTCTTGGCAGATATATAAAGAACTTCTTTGTCAATGAGGCTCTTATTGGGGGGCAGCAGATCTACTTTGTTTACAACCTCCAAAATGGGAATGGTGGCGGGCGCCTCTTTTAGTACACGCTCCCTGAGGTCTGTAGTCTCTTTGCTAATGTCGCTTGAATCTTGTAAAAAAATAAGTAAATCTGCGGAGCGGATGGAGTCCCACGATCTTTCGATTCCTCTTATCTCAACCTCATCACTTGTCTCTCGAAGTCCAGCCGTATCTATCACATGTAACGGGACCCCATCGATGCAAATGGTTTCCTTTACTCGATCTCGAGTAGTGCCCGCTATAGGGGTAACAATGGCAACCTCATCGCCAGCAAGTCGATTTAATAGAGAGCTTTTGCCAACATTAGGAGCGCCCGCTAAAACAAGCACAATTCCGTCTCGCAAAATCTTGCCCTGTTTCGCGCCCTGCCTAAGAGAACGCAAGCTAGCAAGAACTGCTGATAATCGTTCCTTCGCCTGGGCGCTTTCTAAAAACTCAATTTCTTCCTCTGGAAAATCTAGTGTTGACTCCACCAAAATACGCAATTGGGTGATTTCTTCTATTAAGGTATTGATGTCATCTGAAAAGGCTCCTTGCAATGATTTAGCAGCACCACGAACAGCAGCCTCACTTTGAGCATCAATAAGATCTGCAATGGCTTCGGCTTGGGCTAAATCGATTTTGTTGTTTAAGTAGGCGCGCAAGCTAAACTCCCCTGGCTGCGCTATTACCAAGCCCCAATCTTTGCCAACTTCTAAACAACGCCTCATCACGAGCTCTAAGAGCTGGGGGCCCCCGTGGCACTGCAACTCTAAAACATCCTCGCCTGTAAATGAGGCTGGTGCAGCGAAATAAATTGCAAGCAATTGATCGATGGCCAGACCATTACCATCGCGGAGCGTTAGTAAACTCGCCTGTCTGGGTTTAAACGCTTTTTTAAATAGAGCGTGAGCAATTGCTGGTATGTCTGCACCACTCAAGCGAATCACCCCAACCCCAGATTTTCCTGGGGCGGTGGCAAGAGCAATGATGGGAAGTTTTCTGGTCATCATTGCAGATCTTCCTTTGGATTTACAAATTCACTAAAGCACTATTTGGCGTGTTTTTTTCCAAACATTCGATTAATTTGCCACTGCTGTGCAATAGACAGAAGATTGTTAACAACCCAATACAAAACCAACCCTGCCGGGAAGAAGAAGAACATGACTGAAAAAACCAGGGGCATGTACATCATTATCTTTGCTTGCACAGGATCGGGCGGGGTGGGGTTGAGTTTTGTTTGGACAAACATTGATGCCGCCATGATGATTGGCAAAATGTAGTAAGGGTCAGGGGCTGACAAGTCATGAATCCATAAAATCCAAGGCGCGTTCCGCATCTCAACAGAAGATAACAGTACCCAGTAAAGCGCAATGAAAACCGGTATTTGAATTACCACTGGCAAACATCCGCCCAGAGGGTTAATTTTTTCTTTGCGATACATTTCCATCATCGCTTGATTAAGCTTTTGGGGTTCGCCCTTGTATTGCTCTTTCATTGCCATTAAGCGAGGCTGGACCTCCTTCATGCGCGCCATTGATTTATAACTTGCAGCTGAAAGCGGGAAGAACACCAGCTTGATCAAAATAGTTAAAAGAACAATTGACCAGCCCCAGTTGCCAACGTAATTATGAATTTTTTCTAGCAACCAAAAAATTGGCTTAGCAAGAATGGTTAGGTAGCCATAATCTTTTAATAAATCGAAGCCTGGAGCGATCGTTTCTAAAACACTTTCTTCTTGTGGGCCAACAAAGAGACGAGCCTTTTCAACCACAGTTGCTCCTGGAGCAACAACACCTAAAGGCGTTTGCATACCGATTCGATAAAGATTGTTGTCAATCTTGCCGGCATAAATATCGCGTACAAACTTGTCGCCAGGAATCCAAGCGCTTGCAAAATAGTGTTGAACCATCGCAATCCATGCCGGGTCTCCTGCAGAAGCCTGGGTCGGGATCGTAATCTTATTTTTATCAATAGATACGAAATCTAGCTTATTAAACTTTTCTTTATCTGTGTAGGCGGCCGGCCCCGTATAAGTGCTCGCAGAAAATGCGCCATTAAATGGGCCGATTTTCTGCTCTTGTGATGCATCCCGCACTAGCTCGGTATACAACACTAAAGGATTCGGATTTGCCCTGGTTTGCGTGACACGATGGCCAACATCCACCACATAACTTTTTGAATGCAAGATAAAAGTTTTCTCTAACTTTACGCCGCCACGCTCAGTGGTTAAAACAATAAATGGGTTACCAGCACCATCTTTGCCAGACTCATGCAACTTAAATGTACTGGTGTGATTTGGTAATTCAAGGTCGCCCAAGGTAATTAAGCCTGAGCGAGCAAAGTATTTATGGGTCGCGTTGTATTGAAACAATTCGACTGGAGTTTTTTCAGCTGTGAGTTGCTTAAGCAACTTAGCATCAACAACATTTGCGCCGTTGGCGCTAATTTGAAGCTCTAAAACATCATTTTTTAGAGTAAATTTTTCAGCGGTTTCAATAGCGCTTGAACTAACTGATGGCGTCTGAGCAAGCTCAGGCAATGTTGCTCCTTGCAGTGGGGCAGGCACATCAACCTTTGCGTCTAGGCTTTTGCTTGGCGCAGAAATATTGCCTGTTGGTGCCCCACCAAACATCGATGGCTTGCCTTGATGAACTTGCCAGTTGTTATAGAGCAAGAGGCCCGACATTGAAAACACTGCCCAAAGAATCGTTTTTTTAAAGTCCATTTAGTTCACTTATTGACGAAATATTATTTAACTGCGGGATCATGACCGCCCTGTGACCAAGGGTTACAGCGCAATATGCGCCACGCGATAAGTCTTGTGCTTTTTAGGAGGCCAAAATGTTTAAAACAATCGCAAGCATACTCAGAACAAGAAGGGACAAACTTGCAATGCATTCCCATGAAGGGGCTTAGGGTTAACTGATAAACCCTGACAAACTTGATCGCAATTTTATTTAAGGGGTTCATGTTAGATCAGACCCAATATTTGCTTACGCAAAACATCTTGCTCGTGCTTTCTAAGTCTGCCTCGAGTGTTGCGGCCAATGGGCTTTTTCAGTTTTACAAGCGCATCACACTTTGGATCCAAATTCTTTCGCACTACTTCGCGGATCATTCGCTTAAGGCGATTGCGGTCCACCGCTCGCTTTGCTAATTTTTTAGCAACCGCTATACCCAAATCGGGTTTGGCGTCCTTAATGGGTGCCGCCAAATACAAACCCCAATACATGCTTGTTTTGGGGTTTGTTTTTAGTAAATCCGAAATCCTGGCGCCGTTCAACTGCTAAATTTAAACAGCTAGGCGTTTGCGGCCCTTAGCTCGACGGGCATTTAATACTGCGCGTCCGCTTTTGGTTTTCATGCGCACGCGAAATCCATGGGTGCGCTTACGGCGTGTTACTGATGGTTGGTATGTTCTTTTCATGATGTATCCTGCAAAACCCCATATTTTCCTTGTTGCATAAGAAAAGGTCAACCGCTCCAGGTGAATATATAGGTATTTTTCTCTATATATTGCTTATGTGCTCTATAAGTTAATGTTTTTATTGGCTTTTAAGTTTTTGTACACAAGTTATCCACAGCTTTTCCACGTTTTTTCAACTTGTGGATAACTTTGATCGATCGCTACAATGGATCCTCCAAAAATATGAGCAACCTACAAAACCCCTCCACATTGAATGCACTGAGCCCCCTAGGTTTTTGGGATAACACCCTGGCCACCCTGGCGCGCGAGCTTTCGCCCCAACAATTTAAAACCTGGATACTGCCTTTAAATCTGGTATCTTATGATGAAAGTGAGCAGTCACTTGTATTGGGGGCTCCAAATAGATTCAAATTAGATTGGATTAAAAAAACTTTTGCTGAACGCTTTCAAGATCTTGCCAGCCAGTATTTTGGTCATCCAGTGGCGTTATCTTTTATTTTGGATGTTGAGGGTCCTGGCACGCAAAACACCCATGTAAACACCCCTAAAGATACCTCTTCCCCCAAAAATCTCGTGGTCAACGAAGGGGAGCCAACAGAATTAGAGGAGCAAAACTTTGAAATTGAAGATCACTCGAAGTTAAACCCCAGCCTCACCTTTGATACTTTTGTTACCGGTAAAGCAAACCAGCTGGCAAGGGCCGCTTCAATCCAGGTTGCTCACAATCCTGGCGCCTCCTATAACCCCATGTTCTTATATGGCGGTGTTGGCCTAGGCAAAACGCACTTAATTCATGCAATCGGAAACCACTTGCTCAAGGAAAAGCCGGGCGCCAGGATTCGCTATATTCATGCTGAACAATACGTTTCTGACGTGGTTAGGGCGTACCAACAAAAGGCTTTTGATCGATTTAAGCGCTATTACCATTCGCTAGACCTCCTTTTAATCGACGATATCCAATTTTTCAGCGGCAAATCAAGAACTCAAGAAGAGTTTTTTTATGCTTTCGAGGCCTTATTAAGCAATAAAGCCCAAGTAATTATTACAAGCGACACCTACCCAAAAGAAATGGCGGGTATTGATGATCGCTTGATATCACGCTTTGATTCTGGTCTCACGGTAGAATTAGAAATGCGGGTAGCAATTTTGATGAAAAAGGCCCTTAATGAGGGCATTCCCATGAGCGAAGATGTAGCATTTTTTGTAGCGAAACACCTGCGCTCTAACGTCCGAGAGCTTGAAGGTGCGCTCCGCAAAATTTTGGCGTTTGTTAGGTTCCACGGTCGAGAGGTCACGATTGATGTCGCAAGAACCGCCCTAAAAGACCTTTTATCGATTCAAAATCGTCAAATTTCAGTTGAAAATATCCAAAAAGCT
>JALRHB010000037.1 GCA_023253245.1 Polynucleobacter sp.
AATAGGGTCTGCGCTTTGCACAGTGGCAATGGCATTACCTGCATAGATTGGGCGCTCAAAGGTATCTGCAGAAACTACTTTTGTAATGTCTGATAGTTGAGCTACATCTAACTTAGCAGCAACACGTGGCATCACATTCTTACCATTGGCCGTTGCTGCAGCAAGTATGTGGCTGTATTGATTAGCAAGAGCTAAGACCTGAGCAGCCAAGGGTTCAGCCAATTGATCCGCCAAAGCAGCAGCATCTACATGAATTACCTTACGCACACCAGCAATTTGGGAGGCTGCTTGCACAGCGGCATCAGCCTGATTGCCTGCTACCAGTATGTCAACCTCAGGGGAGCATAGTAAGCCAGCAGCTACTGCATTCAGAGTCGCGGCCTTTAGAGATTGATTGTCGTGTTCAGCGATAACTAGAGCGGCCATTTAAATCACCTTTGCTTCATTTTTGAGTTTTTCAACAAGTGCCGCTACATCAGCAACCATCACACCAGCTGAACGCTTGGCTGGCTCCTCTACTTTAAGAGTCTTTAAACGTGGACTAATATCAACACCGAGCTCTTCAGGCTTAATCACTTCTAAAGTTTTTTTCTTAGCCTTCATGATGTTCGGTAAAGTCACATATCGAGGCTCATTTAAGCGTAAATCGGTCGTGATCACTGCTGGCAATGTGATAGCAATTGTCTCTAAACCACCGTCAACCTCACGAGTCACATTCGCCTTACCATCAACGATTACCACTTTAGATGCAAATGTCGCTTGAGGAATGTCCATTAGACTAGCTAACATCTGCCCAGTTTGGTTGCTATCATCATCAATCGCCTGCTTACCCAAAATAACAATCTGCGCTTGCTCTTTTTCACATAACGCTTGAAGTATTTTGGCAACGCCTAATGGCTGCAATTCTGCATCGGTCTCCACCAGAATGGCGCGATCAGCACCAATGGCCAAGGCAGTTCTCAGAGTCTCTTGACATTGAGTTGGCCCAGCAGAAACTACCACTATCTCGGAAGCGACACCAGCCTCCTTTAAGCGCACCGCTTCCTCAACTGCGATTTCATCAAAGGGGTTCATACTCATTTTGACGTTAGCGAGATCTACACCGCTACCATCAGATTTCACGCGGATTTTGACGTTGTAATCAACGACACGCTTTGCTGCTACTAAGATTTTCATGCTTGATTCTCTAATATTGGATAACTATTCTATTTTATCTGTCTCAAACCGATTTTTACTAAACATCAATAGCGGCTGCTGAACCAGCCTGCTTGCGTAATTCAAATTTCTGAATCTTGCCAGTTGAAGTTTTAGGTAGATCACCAAAAACAATTGCTTTAGGCACCTTAAATCCAGCTAGATGTTGCTTGCAATGCGCGATGATGTCTGCAGGTGTGACCTCTACCCCCGGCTTGATCTCTAAGAATGCGCACGGTGTTTCGCCCCACTTAGGGTCAGGCTTGGCCACAACAGCAGCGGCGATCACTGCGGGATGTCGATATAAAACATCCTCAACCTCGACGGAAGAAATATTCTCCCCTCCTGAAATAATGATGTCTTTACTGCGATCCTTCATCTTGATATAACCATCGGGATTCATGACAGCCAAATCACCCGAATGAAACCAACCCCCCTCAAAAGCTTCTTGTGTGGCTTTTTCATTTTTGAGATAACCCTTCATAGCAATATTGCCCTTGAACATGATTTCACCCATAGTCTCACCATCAGCGGGAACAGGCTCTAGGGTCTCTGGGTTCAAGACAGCAATCGCTTGCTGCAGGTGATAACGAACCCCTTGGCGGGCATTCAAACGCGCCCTTTCGCCAATATCAACATCGTTCCAATCATCTTGCTTCACACACACCGCCGCAGGACCATAGACCTCAGTTAAGCCGTAGACATGAGTCAGATCAAAGCCCAATTTCTCCATACCCTCAATAATGGACGCTGGCGGCGCAGCTCCAGCAATTAAGCCTTTAACCCCAGAAGGTACTCCGTCTTTTAATTCTGCTGGTGCATTTACCAATAAGTTATGTACGATTGGCGCCGCACAATAATGTGTCACTCCGTGCTCTTTAATTGCTGCAAAGATGTGCTGTGCATCAACCCGACGTAAGCAAACATTAATCCCAGCACGGGCAGCAATAGTCCATGGAAAGCACCAGCCATTGCAATGGAACATTGGCAAAGTCCATAGATAAACAGGATGTTTATTCATGTCCCAATCCAAAATATTGGACACTGCATTAATAGTGGCACCGCGATGGTGATACACCACCCCTTTGGGATTGCCCGTAGTGCCAGAGGTGTAGTTAAGACAAATTGCTTGCCACTCATCTACTGGGACCTGCCAAGCAAAATTGGGATCACCATCGGACAAAAGCTGTTCATAAGTGAGAACCCCCAATTTTTCACCAGGAACTTCAAATTCATTTTCTTCAGCATCAATTACCAATAACTCACGACTATTCTCTTTCTTGGCAATTTCAAGCGCTTTTTTCATCACTTGAGAAAACTCAGGGTCAACAATAACGGCTTTGGCCTCACCATGGTTGAGCATAAATGCGATTGACTCAGGATCCAGACGAGTATTTAAGGCATTTAATACGGCTCCAGCCATGGGAATACCAAAATGAGCCTCTACCATTGGCGGCGTATTAGGAAGCATTACTGCAACTGTATCTCCCAAGCCTATTCCGCGTTTTTGCAAGGCGCTAGCTAAGCGACGGCAACGCTCATAGGTTTGACTCCAAGTTTGACGAAAATTCCCATGAATTATGGCCAAACGGTTGGGATAGACCTGAGCAGAACGCTCCAAAAACAAAAGAGGTGTAATTGGCGTGAAATTCGCTGCATTACGCTCTAAGCCTTGATCAAAAATATTGGCCATAGTTTTCCTTCATTATTCTCTAGCACTCACTATGAATTAAATATCGGCAAGCGCCTTAACATGCGCCACCACACTGCGCCCCAATGCTGATAGGTTATAGCCGCCTTCTAGGCAGCTGACAATACGACCTTGTGCAAATTGATTGGCAACTTCTTTCAGCCTCTTAGTAATCCAAGCGTAATCATCCTCTACTAGACCCATTTGACCCAAATCATCCTCACGATGCGCATCAAAGCCGGCAGAAATGATGATGAGCTCAGGTTCAAATTCTCGAAGTCGTGGCAACCACTGCTCTTCTACGATTGCACGCACTACATCGCCTTTTGTTGCAGCAGGTAGTGGTACATTCACCATATTGCTCGCCCTATCTAAACCACTATAGGGATAAAAGGGATGCTGAAAAAAGCTACACATGAGTACATTGGGGTCATTAAAGAATGCTGCTTCAGTGCCATTGCCATGGTGCACATCAAAATCAATGATCGCGACACGGCTGATGCCATACTTCTCCATCGCATAACGAGCAGCTACCGCCACATTATCAAAGACACAAAATCCCATTGAACGAGTTGGCTCAGCGTGATGTCCAGGGGGGCGCACAGCACAAAATACATTCTCAACCTCACCCTTCATCACTGCATCTACACCAGCTATCGCAGCACCGGCAGCTCTCAGTGCAGCATTCCAAGTATGGGGGTTCATAATCGTGTCGCCATCGAGCATGTAATAGCCGCTACTGGGTGCGCGTTCTTTGACAAAAGCAATATGGTCGGGGCTATGAACCAATTCAAGCTGATCTTCAGAAGCTAATGGGGCATCTAGATGGTGCAAAAAGCGATCCACACCACTGCGTATGAGTTGGTCATTAATAGCCTGAATGCGCTCAGGGCATTCGGGATGATGGCTACCCATCTCATGTTTTAGAAAATCTGAATGCGTTATGTATCCTGTTGTCATGACTCTGAATTTCCTCTAGCAGAACTATAATTTTTATAATTTCAATGATTCTTGTGGCACATCAAAATCCCATACCCCATTTCATGAATTTTCGCGTCTCCAGTCTCACCTCAATTTTACTTGCCACCTTTATATTAAGCGCATGCTCAACAACGCCCACCCAAGAAGTTGGCCACGAAAAGACTATCGTAAACCAGTCAGGGGATCTTTCTGCGGATGGCCGTTTTAGCCAAAATTTATCCCAATTACTCGCTCAATTAGCTCAAAAAGAAGGGATTCCGCTAAGCACCCTTGAATCAAGCTTTTCTGATGCTAAAACTATCCCATCCATACGCAAATTGGTATTACCCCCATCGGGAAGCTTTAAGAAAAATTGGGCGGCCTATCGCAAACGCTTTATTGAGCCAATCCGCCTTAAGGCTGGAAAAGCTTTTTGGGATCAAAATGAGGTCTTTCTAAATAATGTGGCGCAGGATTCCGGTGTGCCAGCAGAAGTCATCGTCGCTATTATTGGTATAGAAACGATTTATGGCCGTCAAACCGGAAACTTTCGAGTGAAGGATGTTTTATCTACCCTGGCCTTTAGCTATCCAGACACACCAAACAAAACAGCACGCGAGCAACTCTTTAAAGACCAATTACAAGACCTCATTCTTTTATGCTGGTCTGAAGCTGGTGGTCAGCTTCCCGTAAAGAGTAGCCCCCAAAGCATCAATACCTTTCGATTAAATGCTTGCCTAAACCAAAATAGCTCTTATGCTGGTGCAATTGGCCTGCCGCAATTTATGCCCAGCAGTATTCGCAGCTTTGCCATTGATGGTGACGGAGATGGTCATATTGATTTGAGACAAAGTCCAAAGGATGCCATTGCCAGTGTTGCCAATTTCTTAAGAAAACATGGCTGGCAACCAGGTATGCCTATTTATTTCCCAATCCCAGAATCAGGACTTGAAGCTGCAAGAGTGCTCGCAGATGGGCAACCTCAATTAAAGTACACAGTGCAAGAGTTGATTGAAAAAGGAGTTTTGACAAAGGCCCAAGGCGACCTTCAACAAGGTGGGGTTGAGCCGCAAAGTAAAGCACTAATTGTTGATCTGCCATACCTAGATAATGATGGAAATGACCAAGTCCGCTATGTGGTTGGGCTCAATAACTTCCTCTCGATTGTGCAGTACAACCGCAGTTATTTTTATGCGCAAAGTGTCGCAGAATTTGCAGAAGCGCTCGGGTATAAAAACCAAAGCGCAGTTCCATTGAGCACCGATCATGTGACAACAAAGAACTCGGTGATGCCAAAGACAAAAAAGCTCAACCCAAAAAAATCAAAGCAAAAGAGTTAAAAAATAGTTTGCCGCTTATCGATTTACGCAGGAAATACGCCGGTAGATAAATAGCGATCACCACGATCACACACAATAAAAACAATTGTGGCGTTCTCCACCTGACGAGCTATCCTTAAGGCTACCACTAAAGCACCACCAGCAGATATGCCGCAGAAAATACCCTCCTGAGCTGCCATACGGCGAGCCATTTCTTCAGCCTCCGCCTGACTGACATATTCAATACGATCCACCCTATCCCCCTGATAGATCTTTGGTAGGTATTCTGGTGCCCATTTACGAATGCCCGGAATCTGGGAACCTTCTTCAGGTTGAGCGCCAATGATCTGAATATTGGGGTTCATCGACTTCAGAAAAGTAGATACTCCCGTGATAGTCCCAGTCGTACCCATCGCTGAAATAAAGTGAGTGACTTGTCCATCAGTATCGCGCCAGATTTCTGGGCCAGTAGTTTCAATATGTGCGCGAGGATTATCGGGATTGGCAAACTGATCAAGCAATCTACCTCGCCCTTCTTTTTGCAACTGTAGGGCGTAATCACGAGCAAACTCCATCCCACCAGAAGTTGCAGTCAAAATTAGTTCGGCGCCATAGGCTGCCATACTTTGTCTACGTTCAATGCTTTGATTTTCAGGCATCACTAAGATCATCTTGTAGCCAAGCATTGCCGCAGTCATTGCTAGCGCAATACCGGTATTACCACTAGTTGCCTCAATCAGAGTATCGCCCGGCTTAATTTCTCCACGCTCTTGAGCTCGCAAAATCATTGAAAGCGCAGGTCGGTCTTTAACCGACCCGGCTGGATTATTACCCTCTAACTTACCCAATATCAGATTATTTCTACGCTCGTTTTCAGCACCAGGAATGCGTTGCAAACGAACCAAAGGCGTATTGCCTACGGTCTGCGAAATGGTAAGGTAGGAAGGTTTGCTCATAAGACCATTTTAGCCATAAGCCAAGCTAAACATACAGAGGCTTAATTTCGGCGATTTGAGCCCGAACGATCCGTATGATGGCGAGTGCCGCTTTGAGTACGCGCACCGCGCCTAGTGGAGCTCGACCCCTCCTTATTAGTACGCCCATTTGGCTCACGAAAAGAGCTTGGCGCTTCAATCGTCAGACCGTTACTTACCATCTTTTCAACAGACTTCATGCCAATGCCACGCACTCGCTTTTGTAGGTCATTGGCATCCTGAAAGTGACCACCATCCAATCGCTCAGCAATAATAGTTTTGGCCTTTGTGGGTCCAATTCCTTTAATACTTTCCAATTCGGATTGAGTGGCAGTATTGACGTTTATAGGACTTGCAACACTTAAAGCAGATATAGCCAACATGGCACAGAATGCTAAAGACTTTATTAATTGATTCATACAATCTCCATTAGTAAATAAAAAATCCACTCACACTAAGTGCAAGTGGATCAGTTACAACGGATGAAATTAAGGTCTGTTGACTCTAGTTCAGTCTTTAAAGCGGGTTTGCCAAGAAATCAGCATTAGCTGATAGCCATGCAATATAGCGACTGACGCCTTGCTCAACATTAAGGAAGGGCTCTGAGTATCCAGCAGCACGTAGCTTCGTTAAATCGGCCTGAGTAAAGCACTGGTATTTACCTTTGAGCGCATCAGGAAATGGAATGTACTCAATGGCTTTTTCTTTAACCAATTCCTCTAGGCTTGCAGGATTTGCACGATCAATATTGCGCATAGCATTGACAACGGCATGAGCAACATCATTAAATGGCTGCGCACGACCACTACCAAGGTTAAAAATGCCACTGATTTCAGGATGATCCAAGAAGTAGAGATTGACTTTCACAACATCCTCTACCGATACAAAGTCACGACTTTGTTGGCCCGGACCATAGCCACCATACTCACCAAAGAGTTTGACCTTTCCAGTAGTCCTGTACTGATGATATTGGTGAAAGGCCACCGAGGCCATGCGTCCCTTATGAGACTCTCGCGGACCATAGACATTGAAATATCTAAATCCAACTACTTGTGCAGAATTCGCTTTTTCAGCAAAGCGCTTGCGCATCACTTGATCAAATAAGAATTTAGAGTAGCCATAAATATTGAGCGGCTTTTCATGCTCACGACTCTCTATAAATACATCAGAGCCGCCGTAGGTTGCTGCTGAAGATGCGTAAAGTAACTGCACCTTTTGCTCAGTACAGATATCGAGCAAATCCATCGTGTAACGATAGTTATTGGTCATCATGAAGATGCCATCAGTCTCCATAGTGTCAGAACATGCTCCCTCGTGAAAGACAGCTTTAACCTTACCAAAGCGACCATTTCTATATGCCTCTAGAAAATCATCTTTATCAAGATAGTCAATGATGTCAAGGTCGGCTAGATTACGATATTTATCTGCAGGACGTAAATCATCCACGGCGATAATATTTTTTTCACCACGTGCGTTGAGCGCTTGAACAATATTGGCGCCAATAAATCCTGCAGCACCAGTAACGATAATGGTCATTGCAACTCCTCAGAAGTAACGGTAGCCGTACCAAGCTTACCGACCACAATACCACCTGCACGATTAGCCAAAGACATTGCTCTCTCAAGCGGCCACTGTGCAGCTAAGGCAACAGCCAGCGTCCCAATGACGGTATCTCCTGCGCCAGATACATCAAATACTTCACGGGCCTGCGCTTTAACATGACTCACGCCTGATTCGGTATATAGGCTCATACCCTCTTCGGAACGCGTCAAAAGCAGTGCCTGCAAATCAAGGGAGCTCCTGAGGTCTTGAGCCCTTTTTGTCAGATCCTCTTCACTTGTCCACTTGCCAACCACTTGACGCAACTCGCTGCGATTTGGCGTCAAAACAGTGGCACCACGATATTTGGCATAGTCATCGCCCTTGGGATCTACTAATACCATTTTGTTGCGGGCTTTAGCCTGCTCGATCATGAGGGCAACTTGGCCCAATGCACCCTTACCGTAATCAGATAAAACCACGACGTCCGCATCATCAAGCAGCTTTTCATAACGCTCCAATTTATGGGCTAATGCTGCTTCACTCGGAGCCTCTTCAAAATCTAAACGAATTAACTGCTGTTGCCTTGCAATCACTCGCAACTTGACGGTTGTAGGCACTTTGGCGTCAACCTCTAGCTGACTATCAACATCACTAGATTTCAGTAACTCAGAAACACGGCGACCAGGTTCATCATTGCCAATCACACCCAAGATTGTGGTCTTTGCGCCAAGCGCTGCAACATTTCGAGCAACGTTAGCAGCGCCACCAAGACGTTCGTCAATTTTTCCAACCTGCACAACTGGAACCGGCGCTTCGGGCGAGATGCGATTCGAGTCACCAAACCAATAGCGATCAAGCATGACGTCACCCACCACCAATAAGCGGGCTTTAGAAAATTGTTCTCGGTTGGCTTTTTCCACGGTGTAACTAATCTCTCTAATCTTTGGATTGGATTTTTTTATGCTTGCAATTAATTATGACGACCAATACCTTGGTACTCAATACCCAATTCTTGCATAGCTTGGGGATCGTATAAGTTTCGACCATCAAAGATGATAGGGTTATTCAAATTTGTCTTGAGAATCTCAAAATCAGGACTACGGAAAGCCTTCCACTCTGTCACGATGACCAAGGCATCCGCTCCTTTGGTGGCAAGCATAGGATCATCTACCAGGGTGACTTTCTTGAGACCTGCTGGGTTATTTTTAAAGTCTAAATCTAGGCAGTGTTTAGTCTCTGGCATCGCTACGGGGTCATGAGCGACGATCAGGGCGCCCCGCTTTACTAGCTCGGCAATGATGACCCTACTAGGAGCCTCACGCATATCATCCGTGTTGGGTTTAAAGGCTAAACCCCACAGTGCAAATTTTTTGCCAGACAGATCTTTACCAAAACGCTTCTCAATCTTTTCTACTAAGATAAATTTTTGAGCTTCATTGACCGCCTCAACAGCATCTAAAATCTTCAGTTCTCTGCCATGCTCTTTAGCTGTTTTAGACAATGCGGAGACATCTTTTGGAAAGCATGATCCCCCATATCCAGTGCCTGAATATAAAAAACCATAGCCAATGCGGGAGTCTGAACCAATACCTTGGCGCACGGCTTCAATATCGGCACCAACTAAATCTGCCAGATTAGCCAACTCATTCATAAAGGAGATACGGGTGGCTAACATGGCATTGGCAGCATATTTCGTCAGCTCAGCACTTTTGACATCCATGTAGTAAGTCCGCTCATGATGGCGATTAAACGGGGCATAGAGTTTACGCATTTGCTCTTTAGCACGCAGGCCAGCTGGTGTATTTTGAGTGCCAATAACAATGCGATCCGGGCGCATAAAGTCCTCTACCGCAGCTCCTTCTTTGAGGAACTCAGGGTTTGATACTACTGAACACAATTCTGGCGAGAGACCACGCTTTTGGAGTTCTTCACTAATCGCAGCAGAAACTTTATCCGCCGTGCCCACTGGCACAGTCGATTTATCAACAATGACCTTAGAGGTATTCATGTGGCGGCCAATATTACGTGCTGCCGCTACAACGTATTGCAGGTCAGCAGAGCCATCTTCGTCTGGAGGCGTACCTACCGCAATAAATTGAATATCGCCATGAGCAACCGAGGCAGCGATATCGGTTGAAAACTGTAGCCTGCCTGCAGCGCGATTACGCTCAATCATCTCTTTGAGACCTGGCTCATAGATCGGAACACCGCCAGAATTGAGAATCTCAATCTTCTTGGGATCTACATCCAAGCAAAAGACGTTATTACCCTGCTCTGCCAAGCAGGCGCCAGTAACAAGGCCGACGTATCCACTGCCAATAATGGTGACTTTCAATACAGCTCCTTCTATTTCAATATATATCTACATTGATGGCCCACTAGGCACAGCACCTTCACTGCGTCTTGGTGAGTAAGCTTCCCAATGATTGCACCCCGGACATTGCCAATAAAAACGCCTAGCCCTAAATCCACAATTTCCACAGGTATAACGAGCAAGGCTGGTAGTACGTTGTTTCAATAAGCCTAGTGTTGCCTGTAAATCAGAGACACGTTCAGGGCTACCATTCGATTCAGCGAGTACTAGGCGTGTCTGAGCAAGTTTTGAGAGAGCACTTAGGCTTGGTGAATGCTGCATTACCTCAACCAACATCGCTTCAGTAGCTTGCGCCCCCCGAATCTGCATCATGTGTTTTTGCACAATATCCAGCAACTCACCGGAGGCTTGGGTTCTTATTCCGAGGATATTGCTAGGAATTCATGACACTCGTCCTCGCAGAGGCACGTTCAACACGCCATGGAACGCACCCAGCAATCCATTGTATGCCATGCCCGAATTGAAATTCATCAACGACAAAATGAGTGACTTGCTGGACGAGAGAGCCACGGAGTTGTACAACGAGGCCAAGAACTCCAACAAGAAACTGGCAGTGATGTGGAGTGGTGGAATTGATTCCACTGCGGTATTGGTCTCGTTGTTGAAAAACGTAC
>JALRHB010000038.1:0-10307 GCA_023253245.1 Polynucleobacter sp.
TTTGAGTAAATCGAATCTCGCCACCAAGGCGAATAATTTCTTGGCGCATTTTTTCAACCACGCCCACTAAACGAAATGTGCCAATATGGGGTTTGGCTACATACTGAATCTCTTCTGGAGCGCCAGCCTTAATGAACTCGCTAATTACTTTACGCCCATAAAACTTAGGATCTTTAATTTGACTATAAAGTTTTCCATCTGAAAAGGTTCCTGCTCCGCCCTCACCAAACTGCACATTCGATTCTGGGTTCAAGATATTCTTGCGCCATAAACCCCAAGTATCTTGAGTACGTTCGCGTACCGGCTTGCCGCGCTCAAGAACAATTGGTCTAAATCCCATTTGCGCCAATAGAAGTGCCGCAAAAATTCCACAAGGGCCAAAACCAACAACTACTGGACGCTGAAATGTTTTGGTCTTTAATTGCGAGACATTGGCTACAAAGTGATAACGAGTGTCTGGCGATGGTCGAATATGGGAATCGCTCGAAAACTGCTCTAAGACTTTTTCCTCATCTCTTACACTAAGATCTACGGTGTAGATAAAAGCCAACGCCACATTTTTTCTAGCGTCATAACTACGCTTAAAGACCTCTGTTTTCAACAAATCAGCAGGTTTGATCTGCAAGCGCTTCAAAATTGCAGATTCCAGCGCCTCAGGAGGGTGACCAATAGGCAAGCGAAGTTCAGTAATACGGATCATGGGGCTTAACAATACACATTTAGGAGGGTATTTTCTCAAATAATACTTGCAGAAACCCTCAGATTCTCATCCCAGCCTAATTAAAGGCGATAATGCCCCATGGCCCTACGCGCAACCATTTATAAAGCCGACCTTCACGTCGCAGATTCCGACCGGCACTACTACGGCAGTCATTCTCTGACTATCGCTAAGCACCCTTCAGAGACCGAGGAGCGGATGATGGTACGTATTATTGCTTTTGCACTCCAAGCTCAAGAAGACTTAGTATTTACCAAGGGTCTAAGTGAGACCGATGAGCCCGATCTTTGGATCAAAGATCTCACTGATGCTATTAAGTTATGGGTAGAAATCGGTCAGCCAGATGAACGTCGCATCCTGAAAGGCTGTGGCCGCTCCGATCAAGTGATCGTCTATTGCTATGGAGGGAACACTAGCAAGATCTGGTGGGATGGGATTGCCAATAAGCTCAACCGTGCACGGAATTTAAAAGTCATCTCTATTCCCGCAGAACAAGCCAAGGAGCTTAATAAGCTTGTTGAGCGGAGTATGGTGCTTCATGTCAACATTCAAGATGGTGAAGCTTATGTCTCATCGGATATGGGTCAAGTCACAATTACTCCAGAAATTTGGCGCGACCAGCAGTCATGAAGCGTTTTATCTTGGACACCAATGTCTTGCTCGATATTTTTGTGTTTCAGGATCTAAAAGCCGAGGATTTAAAGCAGGCAATCATTGATCGAAAATTCGAGTTTTTTGCCTGCCAAAAAACTATTACAGAATTAGTTGACGTGATCGCCCGCCCGCTTTTTGGTTTAGAGCCACAGCAGCAAAGTATGATCCTAAATCAATGGCAGTCATTGAGCCAGTTTCAAGACGATTCGCGCTTACTCTCAGCCCCCTGGAATTGCTCAGATGCAGATGATCAAGTATTTTTAGACCTAGCCTTTACGCTCAAGCCAGCTATTTTGATTAGCAAAGATAATGATCTTTTACAACTCGCTAAGTGTGCTGCTAAAGATGATATTGTAATTACCTCAAACTACAATATCTTCAAGAGTGAAGCTTAAAACACAATTCATATTCAGAATGATGGGTTGGAGTCAATTGATGTCGCTTAATTTTTTTGAGAAAGCCTGTCTTTAAGATGAATAAACCCAAAATGGCTGACGCCGATGATGGTCTTTTTAAGCCTGGCAGCAAGCTAAGGCATCTCAAAACTGGCGGGCTTTATAAGGTTGTGCTTTTAGCGAATATAGAAGCTACATTAGAGCCAGCCTACGTTTATGAGTCAATGCAAACTCACGATTTTTGGATTAGGCCAAAAGCGGAGATGGAAGACGGTCGCTTTGAATTAGTCAACAAACAATAAAGAGGGAAATGCCATGTCTGAAGATCGTATTACCAACCTTGAGATAAAGCTCAGTTTTACCGAAGACCTCATAGAACAGCTCAATCAAACTGTCTATAAACAACAACAGCAACTTGAATTTTTGTATCGAGAACTTAAATCGATTAAAGAACAGGCTGGGAGCAGCGATCAATCGGGCGTTCGCAATTTAAAGGATGAGATTCCACCGCATTATTGATAGTTATACTCCTGATACTGTCTAAAAAATAAACTACTCACTAATTAATAAAAGGATTTCAATATGGGAAACTTAGTGCCGTTTTTGGTCCAATGGGGCTTGACCTCGTTATCCCTCTGGGTCGCCAGCTATCTTTTTAGTGGCTTACGCTTTGCTGATGGCGGCTCTCTTTTGATTGCCGCCTTATTACTTGGTTTTGCTAATGCGGTTGTGAAGCCTTTGCTTATTCTATTTACCCTACCACTGACAGTCCTCACAATGGGACTGTTCTTGCTGGTAGTTAACGCCCTGGTGTTAATGCTCGTGTCAGCACTGGTTAGTGGTTTTACGATTTCCAGCTTTTGGACAGCATTCTTTGCCAGTATTTTTATTTCATTATTCAGCTTATTTATCAGCGGAATTCTTTTTTAAGCTCTAATTTTTACCCGGAGAAATATCTGACCAAGGCTGAAGTGCATCTCGGCATGGGTGACCTTTGGAGGTCAGTGAGCGGGCATTTTCAGCAAGTAGGCTTGCACCGCCAGTCAAAAATCCAAGTCCAATAGAAACGGCGCTATTGACCACTCCAGCCTGATTGATCACTGCTTTGGGGTTCGAGAGCGTTCCACCGACCTTAACCAAACCAGCTAAATCTAGCCCAGTAGTAAGTCCTGATTTCTCTTTTGGATCGATGGTTAAATTGACTGCTTCATTTTTTAAATTAATGGAACCAGCTAAAACTACATTTAAACGATCAGTTTCCATACCAACAGTATTAGCAATGTTGATTTGACCATTATTAATCGGAAGATAAGCCACGGCACACTCTAAGATGGTTTCGGCTGACTTTTTACGCAATGGGTTCATGGAGTCGAGCACAGTGATCACAAAATCACCCGCATTATTCAAAAAATTTGACCCCATTTTTGCCTGCTCAATACTGACTTGAATCTTTCCATTCGAATTTGCGACCATTTGATGCAAACTGTTTCCGCTTAGTTGCATTTCTAATGCTATTTTCATCTTGCCGCCAGTCACCTTGGAGCTGGGATCAATCCTTGCAAGCAGACTTTCCAGGCTTAAATCCTTCGTAACACCCTTTAACTGAACTGCCGTAGCTGAGCTATCAAGTTTTGACATTTTCAACTGCAAATCTGCACTTCCTTTGCCCACCTGAAAAGCAAGCTTAGGGATATCAATGACATTTCCTTGTAGTAGCAAGTCTGCCTTAAGATTTTCGATTGGCTTGCGACCAGGAAGCCCGAGCTCAAAGATATCAATACTTACCTTTCCCTGCATCTTAGGAATACTATTAAATGGCAATTCATCATTACTGAATAGGTATGAAGATGCATTACGAATGGGCTTACTTTGTACAGGAGCCGCCGATGTTCCAGCTGAGGTGCTTGAGCTAGCAATACCATCGGATAAAGCCGATCCCAAGCTAGGCCAATCGAATGATTTTGATGTCAACGCAATATCGAGTACCGCATCAGTCTTGTGATCCTTTCTCACAGTGCCTTTGATAGCCAAAGCCTTCTTGTTTATAAGAAGGCTGAGATCAACAGGGAAATTCACTGCAGAACTGCCCCAGTCATTTAATAACTCAGTAAATGAACCAGTCTTTCCACTAAGCTCAATAGTTAAACCTCGATAAACCCCAGCAAAAGATAGCAGAGTTTTATCGCCGCTCTTCCTAGCGGAGAGATTGCGAACCTGATATTTAGATTCTTGGCCACGAGAATCGCGATATTCGATCTGCGCATTAGCAAGCGAAAGCTTTTCAATATCGATCAAACTTCTATCATTTGAGTTTGTAGCTAATCCTTTATCGGAATTTGAGGTCACAGTGGCGGGCGCATCATCACTTAAGCTCCAATTAGACACGCCCGCAGAATTTGTTTGCAAATACACATTGACACCATTTAATCCAATACTGTCAATTTCTACACTGCCCTTTAATAAAGGCAGTGTTTTAATATTAAGCTCGATGTGTTTAATTGCGAGCATCTCTGAAGTCTTTGCCCAGGGGGCGTTACTCAAACTTAAACGATCTGCTGTCACAGCAATTTTTGGAAATACACTCAATGAAACAGGCCCCTCAATCTTAAGATCCCGTCCAGTGGCAGACTTCACTGACGAAGAGATCAAGCCGGCTAACTGAGTAGGATTAATGGCCTTAGCGACATACCAAGCGCCTATCCCACCGATCAGGACAATACCACCCAAGAATCCTAAGACAATCTTGCTTGTTTTATTCATGATGATGCATTCTAACTTTGTAAGGAACGGCGTGGACTAAAATGAGTTCTAGGATCGCCAAATCGAATCAATCTAAATGAACACTAATACCATCACTCCCCCATGCCCTGCTTGTAAAGAGGATATGAGCTACCCAGACGGAAATAACTATGTCTGCGCTCAATGCGGGCATGAATGGCCCATGATGGAGATTGCTGATGAGCCTGAGGCTGGCCTGATTGTGAAAGATGCCAACGGCAATCTACTAGCTGATGGTGATAGCGTTACTTTGATTAAAGACCTCAAGGTTAAGGGGTCCTCTACCACCTTAAAAGTAGGCACCAAAATTAAAGGCATTCGCCTCGTTTCTGGCGATCATGAGGTGGATTGCAAAACCGAGGCTGGCAACATGCTACTCAAAGCCTGCTTTTTGAAAAAAGCCTAAGCAAGAAAGTTTAATCAAGCCCCGTTCAAAACTAAGGCCTGATACACCCACTATTCTGCACTGGCCTTTTTAAGCACAGCATAGAGCTGATCTTTGAGCAATAACTTCTCTTTTTTTAGCGTTTCAATTTCTTCTGGAGTGCCCGGTTCAGTATGGGCTTCCATGCGTTGAATTTTCTGATCTAGATTATTGTGCTTGTCAAATAAATGGGAAAAATGACGATCTGATGTTTTCAGCTTAGTAATTAACTCACGATATTCAGGGAACATAGATTCTCTCTAAGTTGAGGTTTTGAAAAACTGCACGCTTCCAGTGTATCAAGATAGGGAGTAATTTCAAGCCGAAATAAATCTCCTTGGCAATTACCCTTGGTATTGATAGGAAAATCTCCCTATAGATATTGATATTACGAGACAATAACTGCAGTAATATCGCAATGTACACAAAGCACTTAACCACTGAAATGAAGGGTAATGGACCATGGCTACAAAGAAGACACCAGCAAAAAAGAAAGTAGCTAGCAAAGTAGTAAAAAAAGCCCCAACAAAAAAGGCTGCAAAGAAGGTCGCAGTTAAAAAGACGGTTGCCAAAAAAGCAGTGAAGAAACTTGCCAAAAAACCAGCTGTCAAGAAGACTGTTGTTAAAAAAACTGCCCCTAAAAAACCGGCTCCAAAAAAGCTGGCCAAAAAATCAAAGAAAGTAGCAGCACCAAAGAAGCTTAAAGTTGACCAGTATGGACTTGAGGAAGATGACGAGTTTTATGGCCTGTACTTTGCAAAGTCCACCAAAAAAGGTTTGGTTGAGGTCAAACCTTGCACTTTCTCATTGATGTATTGGTGGAAAGGCCTACTTGGCTATCCAGACATGATCGAGATTTCCAAGGACAGTAATACCGCCATGCTTCAGTTTGAATCTACTTTCGGCGGCGGCGATTCTGGTGAAACCGAATTAACTGAAAAAGACGTCTTTGACGTAGATCACATCATCGAGGTAGATGAGGAAGAGCAACTGATTTCACTATATTCTTATGTACCAATTGCCATTCCAGAAAATCTGGTTGGCGCTCTTAGCCTTTCTATTCTTAATATCAATCCAGAAACCCGTTATGGCAACCTAGAAATTTGCACCACCGATACCGAAGAAGGAGAGAATGAGCATTTTTTACGCTACCGAGCCGCTACTTATCTACGTGGCATTAAGTCAGGAAAAGTAGAGGCCATTGAAAGCATGGTCACTAACGGATCTGAGTTCTTTGGCCTAGCTTTGGATGCTATGTGCGTTAATAAATCTATTAAGAAATGGTTACTCAGTTAATCAAGTTACTCTAGAAAGTAATTAGTAGGTATTACACCTATAAATATAGGTCATAGGAAAGCGATCGTTCACTGTTTTACGAGTTTCAAGAATTGTGGCGCTCCGCTTTCCTAGTTTTTTACACTCTTCTATTGCCGCAGCTTGCGCTTCAATTTCTTTCGCATTTTTTGGAGCATGAACACCAATCGTACCGTCTGATTGACGATAGACTCCAAACTCACTCACTGGGGTTGAACAAGCCAACAGTGTTAAGGCTAGAGAAATCCATACTATTTTTTGAACGCGTTTCATAACTGAGAACAGAATATTTTCAAATGAATGATTCATTCTAGCTCTCTTTACAAATGCCAAAGCTACTTTGCAATTACGAGGAGTTCAATTGGCTAAATGCGCTTACTTATACCCAACTCGGTCAAGTATTCGTTGGGCAGCAATTTGATTTCTACCAATTGCCGCTACAGAAATATCTTCCGCTTTGAAAGGCCCTAACATCTTCAAGCCCTCATTTTCAATTTTTACTGATTTAACTACCGGCCATTCATTATTGCCATTCGCAAAATATTCTTGAGCCGAATCACTAGCTAAGTACTCTAAGAACTCTAAAGCTGCTTTAGGATGTGGTGCATTTTTTGCCACACCGCCACCAGCGATGTTGATGTGCGCTCCAGAAGTTTTTTGATTGGGCCAAACAAATCCAATCTTAGAGACAACCGCTTTATCTTCAGGCTTGTTAGAGCGCAATAGTCTGACCAGATAATAAGAATTAGCAAGGGCCACACCACACTCACCAGAGGCAACTGCTTTAATCTGGTCGGTATCACCACCTCGTGGTGGGCGTGCCATATTCGCTACCATTCCCCTGGCCCATTCTTCTGTAGCTGCCTCGCCACGACGTTCAATCATTGCACCAATCAAAGAAAGCATATAAGGATGAGTGCCCGAACGGGTGCAGACTTTTCCTTTATTCATAGGTTCAGCCAGCTTTTCATAGGTATCCACGTCTTGCGGCTTAACCTTGTCTTTGTTATAAACAACCAAGCGTGCCCTTGTTGATAAGCCAAACCAAGTAGAGCCTTCAGGATCGGGTTTGGAGCGAAGATTTGCAGGAATACGACCATCTAAATATTTTGAATTGATAGGCTTAAAGAATCCATCAATCTGGGCACGCCATAATCTCGCTGCATCCACCATCAAAATGACATCTGCAGGACTATTGGCACCCTCACTCTTTAATCTCTCAGCTAGAGCATTGTCATCTGCTTCAATGCGATTAATTTTGATACCAGTCTTTTTCGTGAAATCGCTATACAAGGCTTCGTCTGTTTTGTAATGACGTGCTGAATAGAGATTAAGTTCTTTTGCTTCTGGCACGCTTTGCGCACTTAACGGTACTGCAAAGCATGCGGCCAAGAGCACTACTGTAATCGTAAGAGTTCTAAAAGTCTGTTGAGTATTCATGAGAGTGCCAGTGATTAAATTAGATATCTCCAATTTATCACAAATACGAATGATTATCAATTAAGAAATCAATTGAAGCCTACCGCTAGGATTTCGCAATCACTCTAGAAAGGATCAATACTGGAAAAAGTCCAACTAAAACAATGGTTAATGAGGGCAAGGCTAATTCCGCAAGACGCTCGTCAGCAGCCAGCTGATAAGTAGCGACTGCCAAAGTATCAAAGTTAAAAGGACGTAATAACAAGGTAGCAGGCAACTCCTTCATAACATCTACAAAGACAAAAAGCCCGGCAGTAAGTAAGCTACGTCTTAAAAGTGGTATGTGCACTCTTTTGAGAATTTGCACCCTAGACAAACCAAGTAATGCTGCTGACCCATCCATTGATGGCGTGATACGGGACAGACCTGCTTCTACGCTTTGCAAGCTAGAAGAAAGAAAGCGAACCAAGTAAGCATATACCAGCACCAGCACACTTGCAGACATCCACCATGCCAATTGAAAAATTTCTAGGAAAGATAGAATACCAATGGCTAAAACAGCTCCTGGCAAAGCATACCCAAAACCTAGTAAACGATTAACCCATGCTAAGCGAGTATTAATTCTGACGGCATAAGCAAAAAAAACAGCAAATGCCACGGACACAATCGCAGTAATCAGAGATACTGATAGAGAATTTCCCAGCCAACCTAGGTAGCGTATATCAACGCTGAGACCTTGCTGATAAAGCAACTGGAAGAGTGCAAATGCAGGGAGTAAAAATCCAAATAAAAGAGTTAACCCACAAAAAGAAAAAGCAAAGAAGGATTTTTTACCATGCAAGCCAATGGCTATAGGCTTGCTTTGAGAGGAAGAGGCATAGCGTAATTTAGACCGGCTATTTTGCTCAATAAAGAATATCAACAGTACTAGCGTCAATAAGCCAAGAGATAGCTGGACCGCCGCAAGGCGATCGCCAAACGATAGCCAGGCTTTGAAGATTCCAGTGGCGAAAGTTTGTACGCCAAAATAAGACACCGCTCCAAAGTCAGCTAAAACTTCCATGAGTGCTAATGCCATGCCAGCAAAAATAGCGGGCCTTGCCATAGGGAGCACTAACCTCATGAAACCCTGAAATGGGCTGTAACCCAAAGTTTCCGAGACTTCAATTAAGCGCCTACTACGCTCTAAAAAAGCTGTGCGCGTTATCAAATACACATAAGGAAATAAACAGAAAGAGAAAGACCAAATTGCTCCTGTCAGTGAGCGGGGATCGGGGAAAAACCACAGTGCATCCAATCCTAAAATTACTCGTATAAAACTTTGAATCGGGCCTGAGAACTGTAAGAGATCAACAAAAAGATAGGCCATCACATAGGTTGGCACCGCTAATGGCAATATTAGAGCCCACTCAAATACTTTTTTTCCGGGAAAGTCGTAACTCGCAATAATCCAGGCATTACCTACGCCTAGCATAAAGACGCCAAAGCCAACACCCCCTATCAGAACTAGGGTAGAGGCGATATACCCTCCCAGTACGTAGTTCCATAAATGACTCAGTGTGCCTGTCGCCATTAACTCGGGATGGGTGCTTGCTCCTGAAAACAGAAAGGGCGCCGCTAAGCCAAATAAGGGCAGAAATAACAACAAGGCAAGTGGCACTACTATTCGATTCATGTAATCGGCATTCCGTTTAGACTCTAGCCATGTATTAAACCATTAGCATTAATGAGAAAATTATAGGGATGAACTCCTCTCACACTCTACTTTCAATTGAAGAGCTTGAAATCGACTACCCTAGCCGCGACGGTCATGGTCGAGTCACCGCCGTTAAAGGACTGAACTTAGAACTAAAACAGGGGGAAATCGGCTGTTTATTGGGCTCTTCTGGTTGCGGCAAATCAACTGTCCTGCGGGCTATCTGTGGATTTGAACCCATTAAGGGCGGCCAAATTTTGCTGCGCGATAAAGTCGTCAGCTCCCAAAGCATTCATATCCCGCCCAGCCAAAGACGGGTTGGCATGGTCTTTCAAGAATTCGCCCTCTTTCCGCATTTAACGGTTTTAGACAATATCGCCTTTGGTCTACAGCACCTTGCAGGCCCCAAGAGAACGGCAGTGGCATTAGAGTGGTTAAAGAGAGTGGCATTGTCTGATAAAGCTGATGCTTACCCTCATGAGCTCAGCGGCGGCCAACAACAACGGGTTGCACTGGCAAGAGCTATGGCACCAGAACCTGATTTGATTTTGCTAGATGAACCATTCTCTAGTCTTGATATTGAACTGAGAGAACGTCTTGCCAGTGAAACTCGAGAGATTCTTAAAGCGAATAACATTACTGCCTTACTGGTTACTCATGATCAATATGAGGCCTTTGCAATCGCCGATAAAACGGGGGTGATGGCACAAGGCAAAGTCATTCAATGGGATATTCCCTATGAGCTCTATCACAAGCCCGTCAATCGCTATGTTGCCGACTTCATTGGTCGAGGCGTCTTTGTTCAAGGCTTCGTCCTAGAAAACAACAAAGTGAAAATTGAACTAGGAGAGTTAGATTTAGATCCAGGGCACACCGGAAAAGTAGGCGAGAAGATTGATGTTCTTCTAC
>JALRHB010000038.1:10317-10583 GCA_023253245.1 Polynucleobacter sp.
CGCTGATGATATCTCTCATGATGACCTCAGCCCGATGCAGGCTGAAGTGGTGCGCAAGATTTTTCGTGGCGCTGATTTTTTATACACCCTTAAACTCGCATCTGGCGTGGAGATTTTTGCATTTGTTCCGAGTCACCACGATCATGCAATTGGTGAAAAAATTGGCATTCATTTGGTGGCTGATCACGTTGTCACCTTTAACGATTAAATCCTTTGACCAACCAGACTTCTCATGCGTAAAAAACTCGATAAAAATGTAATTATTT
>JALRHB010000039.1 GCA_023253245.1 Polynucleobacter sp.
GGCCAACCCCCTCAATGACCCCGGTATACATTGGGGAGCGATCCAGGCCGCCGCGGATAATGTCATGAGTTTGCTCGTTTGTATGAGAAATCCAACAAGGCACTTGTTTTGGATGCTGCTCAGGACGGCCCAAATAAGAAAAAACTGGGACTGGGTCTAAATCTCCAGGCTGCTCCAACATAACCGAAAAATCTATCGTTCTTCCATCAATGCGAGGTGGGGTTCCAGTCTTAAGCCTACCCTGGGGAAGATTTAGCTCCTTCAATCGAGCGGAAAGCGAAACAGATGCTGGGTCTCCAGCACGGCCGCCAGCATAATTATTCAATCCAATATGAATCTTGCCATCCAAAAATGTTCCTGCAGTAAGCACGACTTTTTTGGCCATAAACTGCAGGCCCATTTGGGTAATAACCCCCTGAACCTGGTCTCCATGAACTAGAAGGTCATCAACAGCCCCCTGAAATAGGGCGAGGTTTTCTTGATTTTCAAGACGACGACGTATTGCTGCTTTATAGAGAATGCGATCGCCCTGAGCGCGAGTGGCCCTCACTGCTGGGCCCTTGCTTGAGTTGAGAATACGAAATTGAATGCCCGCCTCATCGGTCGCGGCAGCCATCGCACCCCCCATGGCATCTATTTCTTTAACCAAATGACCCTTACCAATTCCACCAATCGAAGGGTTGCAACTCATTGCGCCTAGATTTTCAATGCTATGGGTGATTAAGAGTGTGTCGCAGCCCATGCGTGCAGAGGCAAGGGCGGCCTCGGTCCCAGCGTGCCCACCACCAACGACTATGACATCAAAATTTTTTGAATAACGCATGATTTGCCTCGGATAGGGCGATGATCATAGCATTTTGTTGGTTTCACGTGAAACAATTACTGATTTTTTAAGCGAATACTACTGGAAAAATTCTGTAAGTAATTGATTTAATTAGATTTTTATAAAAATGTAATGGCCTAACAAATTAATAGCTAAGCTCTAGAGGTGGTTGCGGCGCACTGGCGTCACAACTAAACCAAAACTGTTTTGGGTCTAACTCAATGATTCTTTTTGAAAAAGTGGGCAATCTCTCCAACAACCCCTCGCCGGAATGCCAAAACACAAATTACAAAAATAAAACCTGTTGCAATTGTGCTCCATGAGCCAATATTGGCAAGATAGTTTTGCAAGCCCACCACGATACCGGCGCCAACAACTGGCCCAAAAATAGTTCCCATTCCGCCCAACAAGGTCATCAGCACAACTTCGCCAGACATATGCCAATGTACATCGGTTAAGGTTGCCAACTGGAAAACGAGAGATTTCATAGAGCCAGCCAACCCCGATAGAGCAGCAGATATCACAAAAGAAATTAATTTAAAACGATCAACATCGTAGCCAAGAGAAATGGCGCGCGGCTCATTTTCACGTATCGCTTTAAGAACTTGACCAAAAGGGGAGTGCACTGTTCGGACAATCAATGCAAAAGCCAATAAGAAAACACATAAAACAAAGTAATACATTGCGACATCGTTTTTCAAATCTATGAAGCCAAACAACATGCCGCGCGGCACGCCCTGAATTCCATCCTCGCCACCCGTAAATGGAAGTTGAACCGCAAGAAAGTAAACCATTTGAGATAAAGCCAGGGTAACCATCGCAAAGTAAATGCCTTGTCGACGAATTGCCAGAGAGCCAATTAGAAAACCTAAACAAGCAGAGCCAAAGACGCCAAGAATAATTCCTAGTTCTGTTGATAAGCCTGCTTCTTTACACAAATAGGCGGTGATATATGCAGACGTTCCAAAGAAAGCAGCATGTCCAAACGAAAGCAAACCAGTAAAGCCGAGCAACAAATTAAATGCGCAAGCAAAAAGGGCGAAGCACAACACCTTCATAGCAAATACTAAATAAATAAAATCTTGGAACGGCAACAAAAGTGCGATTAAAACCAAAATGCCGTAGAGTAGTTTGATATTCAGTTTCATAGTCATCTTTCTCGCCCAAAAAGTCCTGCTGGACGAATAAGTAAAACGATAGCCATGATGACAAAAATTACTACTCCTGAAGCCTCTGGGTAAAACACCTTTGTTAAGCCCTCAATCAAACCCAAGGCAAGCCCAGTCAATATAGACCCCATGATGGATCCCATCCCACCAATAACCACAACCGCAAACACAATAATGATGAGGTTTGAACCCATTAGAGGGTTTACCTGAAAAATTGGCGCGGCCAATACTCCAGCAAATCCCGCAAGACCGACGCCATAGGCATAGGCTAAAGAAATCATTAGCGGAACATTAATACCAAATGCTTGGAGTAATTTTGGATTTTCTGTTCCTGCGCGAAGATACGAGCCTAGCTTCGTTCTTTCAATTACATACCAAGTGGAAAAGCAAACCACTAATGAAGCCACCACCACCCACAATCGATACTTGGGCAAAATAATTCCGATAGACTCTAAAGGAATAGCCCCTTGTAATATTTCTGGTGCTGGATAGCTTTCGCCAGAGATACCATACCAATGACGAAACATGCCCTCAATAATTAACGCCAAACCAAATGTAAGCAACAGACCATATAGATGATCGAGGTGATAAAGACGTCGCAACATGGCGCGCTCCAAAATCAACCCGAAGCCCGCCATTATCAGAGGAACAAGAATAAGTGCAAACCAATAGTTAACTGATAAATCGGGATGGCCAAGCCATTGGCCTATCTGCGTTAAACCAATCCACGCAACAAAAGCGCCCATGGTGTACTGCGCACCATGAGAAAAATTAATAATATTGAGAAGGCCAAAAATAATGGCCAATCCCAAACTTAATATGGCATAAAAGGAGCCATTAATAAGGCCCACCAAGAGCTGGGCTACCAGCCCTTGTGGGGTGATTCCAAGAAGTTCAAACATACCTGTCGAAAAGAAAACTACTTTACTTATTGGTAACCAATTTACATCTTGACAATGAAAGTGGTTGGGTCGCCTCAGCAGCAGGAATCACTGCTTTAACATTGTAGTAATCCCAAGGACTCTTCGATTCAGATGGTTTTTTCACTTCCAATAAATACATATCGTGTTCGAATTTACCGTCGGCACGAATCTTGCCTTTAAATAGACCATCATCAATATTGGTTGATTTAAGAGCCTTCATAACTGCCTGAGTATCATCGGTCCCGGCTTTTTGAACTGCATTCAAATACGCCAGCACAGATGAATATACGCCCGCCTGAACACTAGTTGGCATGCGCTTGTGTTGCAAGATAAAGCGTTTAGAGAATTCGCGAGTCTTCTCGTCCCTATCCCAATAAAATCCTTCTGTTAGATACATGCCCTGGGCAGCATTAAGCCCTAAAGAATGCACATCAGAAATAAACATCAATAAAGGAACAACGGTTTGTTTTTTATTTACCCCGAACTCGGCAGCCTGCTTAACTGTATTAATAGTATCTTGGCCGGCATTGGCAAGGGCCACAACATCAGCGCCGCTGGCTTGTGCCTTAAGGAGGTAAGAAGAAAAGTCGCTGTTAGGGAACGGATGCTTGCTTGTACCTAAAACCTTGCCACCGTTTGCAGTAACGACATTGGTGGCATCCTTTTCTAAAGCTGCACCAAAAGCATAGTCAGCAGTAATAAAGTACCAATTCTTTTTACCCTGCTTTACAACCGCCTTGCCAGTACCATTTGAGAGCGCATACGTGTCATACGTCCAATGAACATTGTTGGCCGTACATTTTTCATTAGTGATTGGCAGGGAAGCTGCGCCAGAAACAAGGGTGATTTTGTTTTTCTGTTCAGCCACTTCCATAACAGCCAAAGCAACGTTTGTAGAAACCAACTCAACAATCACATCTACACCGTCTTTGTCATACCATTCGCGCGCTTTGTTTGCAGCAATATCTGCTTTATTTTGATGATCAGCACTAACAAGCTCAATTTTTTTACCAATTACGGTGCCGTCTTTTGAGAAATCAGCAATTGCCATTTTTGCTGCAATTACCGCTCCCGCACCAGCCAAATCAGAATAGGTTGATGACAAGTCGGTCAATACACCAATCTTCACAACGTCCCCGCTTACTTTGGCTCCACCGCTTTGCGCAAAAACAGGGTTTGTGCCAAACATGGTTGCCGCGACCAAGCACGCAGTAATCTGTCTTAACTTCATTTCGATCTCCTATAAAAATCGCTAAACACCAAGATACTCATTTAATAAACCGGCTTTATTAGCCAACTCGCTTTTTGCAACAACCTCAACTACCCTGCCATGCTCTACTACGTAATGTCGATCAGCTAAGGGGGCAGCAAACCTAAAATTTTGCTCCACCAGCACAATTGTGAAACCCTTGTTTCTAAGACTGCTTACCACCTCCCCCAGTTTTTCAACAATGACCGGGGCCAAACCTTCGGTAATTTCATCAAGCAATAATAGTTTTGCGCCCGTTCTTAAAATTCGAGCCATTGCCAACATTTGTTGCTCACCACCAGAGAGCCTAGTTCCAGGGCTATTCCGGCGCTCATATAGATTAGGAAACATCTCATAAATTTCATCTAGACCCATCCCGCCCACCGAAACTTCTGGTAGCAACAATAAGTTTTCTTCTGCGCTTAAGCTAGCAAAAATGCCTCTCTCTTCGGGGCAATACCCAACACCCAGTCGCGCAATCTTGTAGGTGGGCATGGCGATTGCCTCTTCACCATACACCCTTACCGACCCAACTCTTTTGCTTGTCAGACCAAGAATTGTCTTTAATATAGTGGTTCGTCCTGCGCCATTTCGCCCCAGTAAAGTCACCACCTCCCCATCGTTCACCGAGAAATCAACGCCGTGCAAGATATGGGATTCACCATACCAAGACTCAAGGTGTTTTACTTCCAGTGCACAAGACCTCATAGCGACTCTCCGCCATGGCTACCCATGTAAGCCTCGATCACCAGGGGATTGTTTGAAACCTCGTTATAAGAGCCTTCAGCCAAAACTGATCCACGCTGTAAAACTGTGATGCGGTCTGCAATGGAAGAGACAACCTTCATGTTGTGCTCAACCATTAATATGGTGCGCCCCTTTGAAACTCGATCAATTAATTCGGTAACTCGCTCAACATCCTCATGGCCCATACCTTGGGTGGGCTCATCAAGCAACATAAGCTCCGGCTCCATTGCCATAGTTGTGGCTATTTCTAAAGCCCTTTTGCGGCCGTATGCCAGGTTCAAGGTTTCTTCATGAGCAAAATCGGAGAGGCCAACCTCGTGCAATAGCTCTTCTGCACGCGAGTTAAGGACATTTAAAGACTCGCCCGATTTCCAAAAATGAAGCTCTGTGCCTAACCCTCGCTGCAGTGCAACACGAACATTCTCCAACACACTTAAATGAGGGAAAACGGCTGAAATCTGAAATGAGCGAATAACACCGCGACGTGCAATCTGGGCAGGGCGCTCCTTTGTAATATCAAACCCATTGAAAAGGATTCGGCCAGAGGATGGCTCTAGAAATTTTGTTAATAAATTAAAGCAGGTTGTCTTGCCGGCACCATTTGGCCCAATCAACGCATGTATAGTGCCGCGAGTAACGTTTAAATTTACGTCACTAACCGCTGAAAAGCCTTTAAAGGTTTTTCCAAGTCCAATTGTCTTTAAGATTGTTTCTTCCAAACCTAATCCTTCGGGCGCAAGAGCCGTCGAAAGCTTAAGAATAACCGAGAAGAATTTATCTCGACATATCGATAACCCTAAAAAATTATTAGGTACATCACTTATCTTGGATTGTTTTTAGATAGCACTCGATAGCAGATTGAGCGGTTTCGTCGAGCACATCCATTGGCATTCTTTGCGCGCCCTGAACAATCATTAGGGCATAAGGCTTTGCCAAAGCAGAGGCCTCTAAACAAAGATGTAGCTCTTCGCCAAATGCTGGAGATTGGCTACGCCAATAATTAATTGCAGCCTCTAAATCCTGAATACTAATAAACAGCATGAAGATGAATGTGTTTAGTCAAGCGCCAACATTGTGCCGCGGCATTTCTTGGCGCCACAACGACAAGCGTAGTCTTTTTTCATTTGCTTTGTGATGCGCCCCTCAACACCAAGAGAGTAGTCATAAAAAAGCTCCTCTCCAACCTTGAGGTCCCGCTTGGCATATATAAACACCCTGGGCTTGCCAGAAAAAGTATTTTCGCGCGTCTCGCAACATGGTTTACACGAGTGATTAATCCACCGAGCAGCATTTCCACCATACTTTGCATCAATACACCTTCCATCCTCAAGAGAAAAATAAAAGGTGTGGTTTGGATCTTTTGGGTCGTGCGGGTGACGCTTCTCGGCCAACTTCCAACTAATACGTTCGCCCTTGTATTCGATGATGGCATCACCCTTTTTAAATGGCTTAGCTACAAAAACACCCTTGCCATGAATGGGTGATGACCTTACAACGATGCGCGACCTATCAATCTTAGGCGGTTTTAATTTCTTTTTACTCATTCAACTACACATCTAGGTTGCGCGCAATTAGGGCGTTCTTTTCAATAAATGCTCGACGCGGCTCTACCTCGTCCCCCATAAGGGTTGTAAAGACCTGATCGGCAGCAATAGCATCCTCTATCTTGACTTGAAGTAGGGTACGCGAGCCAGCATCCATCGTGGTTTCCCATAACTGTGAGGGGTTCATCTCACCTAAACCCTTATAGCGTTGGCGGCTCAACACACGCTCTGCCTCAGAAAGCAACCAAGCAAATGCAGCCCTAAAATCCTGTACTGCCTGTTCTTTCTGACTTTTATCGGGGTCGCCCCTTCGAACCTTAGATCCTGGCAAGACCTTACCAGACAATACTGCCGCTGCATTGGCCAAACTCTGGTAATCATCGCCATGTACAAAATCTGAGTTAATGGCTGATAGCTTGAGGTTGCCATGAATACGGCGTGACAACAAAAGCTTAAAGCGCTCAGTACGTTCTTCTTTTTGAACAATAACTTCTGGTGGTGATGATAGAGGATTTAAAGAGTCGGCTAATGCCATCCGGAGTCTTTGAGCAGAGTCATTCGCGTCTTTTTCAGTATCCAAATTTAGCTTGGTTCCCGCAGCAATGGCGCGTAATGCGTCCTCATCGATGGTTCGAGATAAACGATCAACAACAGACTGTATAACTTGGTAATGTCTGGCTAACTCATTTAATGCATCACCCTCAATAATTTCACCGGAAGGTGTTTGCAGGGATGCGGATTCGAGAGCGATTTTCAATAGAAGTTGATTTAGTTCAGTGTCATCTTTAATGTATTGCTCATTTTTACCAAACTTCACCTTATATAAAGGTGGTTGAGCAATAAAAATATGGCCTCGCTCAATCAACTCCGGCATTTGTCTATAAAAGAAAGTGAGGAGAAGTGTGCGGATGTGGCTACCATCAACGTCCGCGTCGGTCATGATAATGATGCGGTGATACCTTAATTTATCAGCCTTATACTCTTCAACACCGATCCCAGTGCCCAAAACAGTAATGAGGGTAACCACCTCTTGGCTGGTTAGCATCTTGTCGAAGCGTGCTTTCTCAACGTTAAGAATTTTGCCTTTTAAAGGAAGAATTGCTTGAAAACGACGATCTCGACCCTGCTTAGCAGAGCCACCAGCGGAGTCGCCCTCAACGATAAATAGTTCAGATTTCGCAGGATCCTTTTCTTGGCAATCAGCTAATTTACCTGGCAAACCCAAACCATCTAGGGCCCCTTTGCGACGCGTCATATCTCGTGCTTTGCGAGCAGCCTCGCGAGCACGAGCGGCATCTACAATTTTCCCACACAAAATTTTGGCATCTGCCGGACGCTCTTGCAAATAAGCACTGAGGGCCTCCGCAACAATTTCTTCTACTGGCCCACGAACCTCGCTAGAAACTAACTTGTCTTTTGTTTGGCTTGAAAACTTAGGCTCCGGGACTTTAACTGATAGAACGCAAGCAAGGCCCTCGCGCATATCATCACCAGAAATTTCTACTTTTGCTTTTTTGGCAATTTCATTTTCATCAATATATTTATTGATAACTCGGGTCATTGCTGCACGCAAGCCCGTTAAGTGTGTTCCACCATCTCGCTGAGGGATGTTGTTAGTAAAACATAGTACTTGTTCACTAAAACTATCATTCCACTGCATTGATACTTCGGCTGTAATCTGCCCACCCAAATCTGACGGACGAACACCTTCAGCATAAAAAATATTTGGGTGCAAAACATTTTTGGTTTGATTGATGTACTCAACAAAACCACGGACACCACCTGAAAAAGCAAAGTCTTCTTCTTGACCAGTACGTTGATCGATGAGCTTGATGTGAACACCATTATTTAGAAAGGAAAGTTCACGTATACGCTTCACCAAAATTTCATAATGAAATTCAATATTGCCAAAAATTTCTTCGTCCGCTAGAAAATGCACCTCTGTGCCAGATAAAGTGGTTTCACCAATCACAGTAATCGGAGAAACCGCAACACCAGCCTCTTCAACAATATTGCGATTTTGAATTACTCCGCGCGCAAACTCCATGTAATGAGTTTTGCCGTCACGACGAATAGTCAGTTTTAACCACTTGGAAAGTGCATTAACGCAGCTAACACCTACCCCGTGAAGACCACCTGAAACCTTATAGCTGTTTTGGTCAAACTTACCACCAGCATGTAACTCAGTCATCACTATCTCGGCGGCACTGCGTTTGGGCTCGTGTTTGTCGTCGTACTTAATTCCGGTTGGAACACCGCGACCATTATCTACTATGGATATTGAGTTATCCGTCTGTATTACCACCGTAATTTCAGAGCAATAACCAGCCAAAGCTTCATCAATTGAGTTATCAAGAACCTCAAAAACCAGGTGGTGTAATCCCGTTCCATCGGAGGTGTCTCCAATGTACATGCCAGGACGCTTACGTACAGCCTCAAGACCTTCTAATATTTGGATTGATGATGCACCATACTGCTCAACTACTTTTTTTTCTTCAGTCATTTTTTTCTAATTTAAATACGCATTGGCATCACAACATATTTGAAGTCTTCAGAATTGGGAAGGGTAATAACAGCACTACTATTGGCATCACCCAAACTTATTTGAACTTTGTCGCTTTTTAAGTTTGATAAAACATCAAGTAAATAGCTTACGTTAAAGCCAATTTCCACAGCATCTCCGCTATATTCTGTTTCTATTTCCTCCTGAGCCTCTTCTTGCTCAGCATTTGTAGATTGAACAGTGATCTTGTTAGGAGAAAGAGAGAAGCGAACTCCTTTAAATTTATCAGTTGTAAGAATTGCTGCGCGTTGTAAGGCGGACTGTAAAACATCTCTACCGACCACTAAGGTGTTTTTATGCCCCTTGGGAATTACACGCTGAAAATCCGGAAACTTACCCTCTACTAACTTTGAAATTAACTCAATATCACCAAATGTAAATTTCACTTGATTTGAAGTAAGACTCATCTCCAAAACTTCATCCGAATCTTCCAATAGGTGTTGGCATTCAAGAATTGTTTTGCGGGGAATAATAATTTCTTGGCGTTGACCGGAGCCAGTTGGCGCATCAGCCAACTCAACCTGTGAATAAGCCAATCTATGACCATCAGTAGCAACAGCAATCACCTGCTTACCATCCACAACCAGCAACATACCGTTTAAGTAATAACGAATATCTTGTTGCGCCATTGCAAAATGCACTTGGCTTACTAGTTGACGAAAGCTCTTCTGGGACATTTTCCAGCTAGCTGTAACCTCACCGACGCTTTGCATCACCGGAAACTCTGTTGCAGATAAGGTTTGGAGAGAAAACCGGCTCTTGCCGCTTTGAACAACCATACGGTTATCTTTTAGATTTAAGGCAACCGGACCCTCAGGTAGCGCACGCAAAATATCCAACAACTTACGCGCTGCAACTGTAGTTGTGATGTCATCAGAACCAACCCCAAAAGAGGCGTTGGTTGTAATTTGAATTTCAATATCAGTTGAAATAAATGAAACTTTTTCTGCCTGCTTCTTAAAAAGCAGGTTTGCAAGAATCGGTAAAGTGTGACGCCGTTCAACAATACCACTAACCACCTGTAGCGGCTTTAACAGACTGTCTCGCGATGTGTTTACTAGTTGCATTGCTTTTAAATCCTTGTATATATCTTATTAGTAGTAGTAATAAGGTTTGCTGTTATGGTGGATAAGTCAAAAACCATATATAAAACAAGCCGCTAACGCCAAAAAAACCTGTGGACAACTTTTGTATAAACACTGCATAAATAATGGATAACTTTTTTCAACACCCTATTTTTGCATGAAGCACAAGTTTTCCACAATTAATCCACAAGCTATTCCCAAACTTATCCATTAAACCATCCACAACCTTATCCACAGGGGTAAAACTTAAGATTTTAAGGTTTGTTCGATCACATGAATTTCATGGTTGAGCTGTCCATCATGAGAACGCTCCTCCCCAATTTTACGAACCGCATGTAG
>JALRHB010000003.1:0-17453 GCA_023253245.1 Polynucleobacter sp.
GGAACTACTACATCTAACTCAAGCCTTTATAGCTATACAGACTGGAAGATTGGTTTAACAAAAGATTTTGGAGGCGGCTTGTCTGCGGCCGTTTCTTATATCGATACAAACGCTAAGACGGTTGGAAGTAGCTATGCCTATGTAAGCCCACAGGGAAAAAACTTGGGTGGCTCAACAGGAGTTGTTTCACTCACCAAAACTTTCTAAATCCTTCCTTTAAACGGAGAAACGTATGAAATTAATTACCGCAATCATCAAGCCATTTAAGCTTGACGAAGTGCGCGAGGCTCTCTCTGAAGTGGGGGTTTCGGGCATTACCGTCACTGAGGTGAAAGGATTTGGCCGTCAGAAGGGTCACACTGAGTTATATCGTGGCGCTGAATATGTCGTCGACTTTTTGCCAAAAGTAAAAATTGAAGCTGCTGTTGAAGATGGCATCTTGGAGCGAGCGATTGAAGCAATTGAAAAATCTGCTCGTACTGGAAAGATTGGCGATGGCAAAATTTTTGTCTCACCAGTAGAACACGTCATTCGCATTCGTACCGGTGAAACCGGTGCGTCAGCACTTTAAAGAGAGGTTCAAAATGTTTACTCGGATGAAAAAATTCCTAGCTGGAAGCGTAATAGCCTTGGCTATTGGTGCAACTGGCGTAATGGCAACTTCAGTAGCTTATGCTGCTGATGAGCCAGTGGCAGCAGCGGCAGCCAGTGTTGCGGGCGCAGCAGCGGCTGTTACTGCAACTGTTGATAAAGCAGATACCGCTTGGATGATGCTTAGCACTATCTTGGTTATTTTGATGGTGTTACCAGGCCTAGCGCTTTTCTATGGCGGCTTAGTTAGAAGTAAAAATATGTTGTCAGTCTTGATGCAAGTAATGACTGTATTTTCTTTAATGGTCTTGTTGTGGGTTATCTATGGCTACTCTCTAGCATTTGGTGCTGAAGGCTTAGTGATTGGTGACCTAAGTAAAGTATTCTTATCGGGAGTCACAGCGGCATCACAAGCTGATACCTTTACGCCAACATCAAAGATCCCTGAATTTATTTTCATTGCATTCCAAGCAACATTTGCTGGTATCACTGCTTGCCTAATCGTAGGTTCATTTGCTGAGCGTGTGAAATTTGCTGCGGTATTACTCTTTTGCGCGCTCTGGTTGACTTTCTGCTACCTTCCTATCGCACACATGGTTTGGGGTGCTGGTGGTTACTTGCTTGGTAAGGGCGCACTCGATTTTGCCGGCGGTACAGTAGTGCACATTAATGCTGGTATTGCTGGCTTAGTAGGTGCATACATGATTGGTAAGCGTCTTGGTTATGGCAAAGATGCAATGACACCTCACAGCCTTACGCTTACTATGGTTGGCGCTGCATTATTGTGGGTAGGTTGGTTTGGTTTCAATGCAGGTTCCAACCTTGAAGCAAATGAGGGTGCCACACTGCCATTCATTAACACCTTGCTTGCCCCGGCCGCCGCAGTATTGGCATGGAACTTAGGCGAAACCTTATTTAAGGGCAAAGCATCAATGTTGGGGGCTGCCTCTGGTGCTGTTGCTGGTTTGGTAGGTATTACCCCAGCTTGCGGTACTGTTGGCCCAATGGGTGCGATTGCAATCGGCTTTATCTCGGGTTTAATTTGTTTATGGGCCGTGAGTGGTCTTAAGAGAATGCTCGGCGCAGATGACACTCTCGATGTATTCGGCATTCATGGTGTGGGTGGTATTGTTGGCGCTATCTTGACCGGTGTATTTACTGCTCCTAGTCTAGGTGGAACTGGCGGCGCTGCTCCTGCTGACTTCTCGATTCTTGGACAAATCATTATTCAGGCTGAAGGCGTCATTATTACCATCATCTGGTGTGCAATAGTTTCAGTTATCGCATACAAAGTAGTCGATATTGTGATTGGCTTGCGTGTTCCTGAAGATCAGGAGCGCGAAGGTTTAGACGTCACATCTCATGGTGAGACAGCTTATTCAAACTAATTGGCTGATGAGGGGTGCTTAATAGCCCCCTAAAGGTAATTTTTAGTTAATTCAGTGGGTAAAAAGGGCGGTATCTTCGGATGCCGCCCTTTGTCTTTTAAAAATCTTACAATGGTGAAATGGTTCCACATTTAATTACTGCCCTTAGCGGACCTTTGCTCGAGCTTGAGTCAAAGGTCTTAGAAGCAACCCCCACCATTGAGCGCTGGTTTAGGCTGGAGTGGCAGGAGCACACGCCGCCCTTCTATTGCTCTGTTGACTTGAGAAATGCCGGCTTTAAGCTTGCCCCGGTTGATACCAATCTTTTTCCAGGCGGGTTTAATAATCTCTCGCCACAAATGTTGCCTCTCGCAGTGCAGGCTGCAATGGCGGCAATTGAAAAGATTTGCCCAGAGGCGAAAAATTTATTACTGATTCCTGAGCGCCATACTCGTAATACTTTTTATTTGCAGAATATTGCACGCTTGTCATCTATCTTGCGTCAAGCGGGTTTAAATGTGCGCTTAGGCACCTTGTCTGATGAGATTAAAAAGCCCACCTGGATTGAATTGCCAGACGGTAATCGTTTGTTAATGGAGCCTCTATCTCGTTTGGGTTTGAAGAAGCAGCGCTTGGGCCTTAAAGATTTTGATCCCTGTTCAATCTTGCTCAATAATGATTTGTCAGCGGGTATTCCACCCATCTTAGAAAACTTATACGAACAGTATCTATTGCCAGGTTTGCATGCTGGCTGGCATGTACGGCGCAAATCAAACCATTTTGCCGCCTACGAAGAGGTTGCTAAACGTTTTGCAAAGGTTGTTGATATTGATCCGTGGATGATCAATCCTTATTTTGCTAGTTGCTCTAATGTGAATTTTCATGAGCGCAAGGGTGAGGATGAATTACAGACCGCAGTAGAGCAAATACTTAAAAAGACTGCCAAAAAATATCGTGAATATGGCATCAAAGAAAAACCTTATGTTGTAGTTAAGGCAGATGCCGGTACTTATGGCATGGGCGTGATGGTAGTAAATGATCCTGCGCAGCTTAAAGGTTTAAATCGCAAAGATCGCAATAAGATGAGTATTGTTAAGGAAGGTCTTGAGGTCAGCGATGTATTAATTCAGGAAGGTGTGTACACCTTTGAGAAGGTAAATGAGGCAGTAGCTGAGCCAGTGGTCTACATGATCGATCGCTATGTGATTGGCGGATTTTACCGTGTACATACTGACCGTGGTCCCGACGAGAATCTCAATGCACCTGGCATGCATTTTGTGCCATTAGCATTTGAGCAAAACTCTATGCCGGATTTGGGCGCTAAACCTGGAAGTGCTCCCCCAAATCGTTTTTATCTATATGGCGTGGTGGCACGCTTAGCCTTGCTAGCTTCATCACTTGAGCTCGAGAGATCTGACCCCAATGCTGAAGCGGCGTAATTTCTTTTTGAATATTCGGACATAAATGATGGACTTATTATTTATTGCCGATCCCTTAGATACTTTTAAAGTAAGCAAAGACTCCACATTGGCAATGATGCGGGTGGCACAAGAAGCGGGTCATCAGCTCTGGTTCTGTCAAAGCCGCAATATTTTGTGGCGAAGAAATCTCGTTGTAGCAGATTGTCAGTCTTTAGTAATTAAACCTAGCAGCACCTCTTGGTATGAACTTGGGTCTATAGAGGACCGCGCCTTGAATTCATTTTCTGCAGTGTTGATGCGAACAGATCCACCGTTTGATATTGAATATCTCAATGCTACATGGATGCTTTCTGCTGCACAGAGGCAAGGTGCTAGGGTATTTAATAATCCAGGCGCAATTCGAGATCATTCTGAAAAATTGTCAATTACTGAATTTCCCGATCTGATCCCACCAACCGTCGTGACCCGTGAATTGAGTGCGATGAAAGAATTTCATCGTGAGCATCAAGATATTGTGATTAAGCCTCTGGATGGTATGGGTGGCATGGGTGTATTTCGAGTAGGTAAAGACGGCCTGAATCTTGCCAGCATTGTCGAGACTCTGGGCGAGAATGGCGCCAGAACACTAATGGCACAACGCTTTTTGCCTGAGATTACTCAAGGGGATAAGCGAGTGTTATTGATTGGCGGAGAAGTGGTTCCGTTTGCTTTGGCTCGGATTCCGCAAGGCAATGAAATTCGTGGAAATTTGGCCGCTGGCGGTAAGGGCGTATCCATGCCGCTAAGTGATGCAGAGCGCAAGATAGCGGAATATTTAGCCCCACTTTTAAATCAGCGGGGCTTGTTCTTGGTAGGATTAGATCTCATTGGGTCTTATGTGACGGAAATTAACGTTACTAGTCCAACGTGTTTTGTAGAGATTACCGAGCAAAGCGGTTTTGATGTCCCCAAATTTTGGTTAACAGCGCTTGAAAAGGCATTGGCATAAAAAATGGTTGGAATTGTTATTGTTGCCCATACTCCAGTGGCTAGCGCCATGCTGGGATTTGCTGAGCACACTTTTGGAGTACTGCCCGAAAGAGTGAGGGCCGTAGATATTCCGCCCTATGAAGATACCAAGGCGAGTTTTGATCGGGTTTTAAAAGCTGCTTATGGTGTTAATTCTGGTAACGGTATTTTAATTTTGACGGATGTGATGGGGGCAACACCTGCGAATGTCGCATCTAAATTAGAGGCGCTAGGTCCTTTATCAGGATTAAATTCTCCCGTGATTGTTTTAGCAGGACTGAATTTGCCCATGTTGATGCGTTGCATATCTCATCGCGGAGAAAGTTTAGAAGAGTTGGCTCAGAAAGCGCTTGCTGGTGGTCAAAATGGAATTTTGCGTTTAGGTACCAAGGCGCTACAAGAAACAACTGAGAAATAGAGACCAATATGCCAGTAGCTGAAATCGAAATTATTAATAAATTAGGTTTGCATGCGCGCGCCTCAGCAAAATTATCTCAACTTGCCGCTCAGTTCCCTTGTGAAATATTTTTATCGCGAAATGGTCGCCAAATTAATGCTAAGAGCATTATGGGTGTCATGATGCTTGCTGCTGGTATTGGTAGCACTGTCACTTTAGAGACGGTAGGGGATCAAGCAGATGAAGCCATGAAAGCCATTACTGAGCTTATTAATGACCGTTTTGGTGAGGGTGAGTAGGTATGACTTTTTCTTTGCACGGTATTCCGGTTTCCAAGGGCATTGCCATTGGTAAAGCCGTGCTGATTTCACGTGCAGCGTTAGAGGTAAGCCATTATTTAATTGAGGTCGGTAAGGAAGAGGTAGAAGCTCAAAAATTATTAGATGCTTTTGAGCAAGTGCGCCTTGAGTTGGCGCAATTGCGAGAGGGTTTGCCAAAAGATGCGCCCCAAGAGATGGCGGCCTTCCTAGATGTGCACGGCATGATTTTGGCTGACCCTGCGCTAGCCCAAAAGCCTTTGAAGCTCATTAGAACCCAAAGATTGAATGCAGCATGGGCTTTAACTACCGAATTGAATGATCTACTAGAGCAGTTTGCTGAAATTGAAGATGCATATCTTAAAGAACGGGCAAATGATATTCGACAAGTTGCCGAGAGGGTGCTCAAGGCTCTACATTCCCAGAAAAAAGAGGGTATAGACGATTCCGATTTTTTATCTCCCGGCGATATTGGGGCTGATGCAATCATTGTGGCTCATGATATTGCTCCTCATGACATGTTGCGTTTTAAAGAGCGCGCATTTACGGGCTTTGTAACTGACTTAGGCGGTAAAACTTCCCATACCGCCATCGTAGCGCGCAGTATGGAAATACCAGCAGTAGTTGGAGTGCGGCACGCTAGCGAGATGATTCGTCATGGAGATTGGTTAGTCATCGATGGCGAACACGGTGTAGTTGTAGTGGCTCCAGATGAACAACTCCTCTCCGAATATCGTTTGCTTCAGAAGAAGGCAGTTGAAGAAACTCGCAAGTTACAGGAGTTGAAGCACTCGCGTACGGCAACCGCGGATAATGTTGCGATTGAACTGCTGGCTAATATTGAATTACCTGAAGATGCTACACAAGCAGTTGAATTGGGCGCAATTGGTGTGGGTTTATTTCGATCCGAATTTTTATTCATGGATCGTCACCAAGCTCTACCCGATGAAGAAAAGCAGTATCAAGAATATCGACGCGTTGTCGATTTAATGCATGGCCTGCCAGTTAATATCCGCACGATCGATGTGGGCGCCGACAAAGCACTGGGAGCTGGTTCTGATATTTCTCAAACGGGTACTTCCCCATTGGGCTTACGGGCGATCCGCTGGTCTCTTACTGAACCTGAAATCTTCCTGACGCAGTTGCGAGCAATTTTACGTGCCTCTGCTTATGGTCAAGCGCGCATTATGATTCCGATGCTCGCTCATGTGAGAGAAATCGATGAAACTTTACGCCTGATTGAAAAAGCAAAGCAGCAACTTCATCAGCGTGGGCAGGCATTTAATCCTAATATTCAAGTGGGTGCGATGATAGAGATTCCGGCAGCTGCTTTAGTGCTACCTTTATTTATTAACCGCTTTGATTTTTTATCTATTGGCACCAATGATTTAATTCAGTACACGCTCGCAATTGATCGCGCGGATCATGCCGTTGCGCACTTGTATGATCCTTATCATCCAGCAATTCTCAATCTGCTATTCAATATTATTGATCAGGCAAAGCGCGCCAACATTCCTGTGGCGGTCTGCGGGGAAATGGCAGGAGACCCAGCTATGACTAAGTTGCTTCTTGGTTTGGGATTAACTGATTTTTCAATGCACTTTAGTCAGTTGTTATTAGTAAAGCGCGAGATTTTGAAGGCTGATGTTAGTTTGTTGAGAAAGCGAATTCCAGCAGTATTACAGGCAATTGAACCTGAGGAACAAGCCCAAGCGTTGGAGAGATTACTCTCCTAAGTAGTTTTAGTATCTAATGGGTATTGCCGCAGATCAGACATTCTGGATTTCTAGCAATACGAATTTCATTGATTTCTGTATTCAGAGCATTCCATAACAGCATTCTGCCAACTAGTGCTTGCCCAAATCCGACTAAAACTTGTAAAGCTTGGGCAGCTTGCATTGCTCCAATAATGCCCACTAGAGGCGAAAAAATCCCCATGCTAGAACAACTGACTTCTTCGAGTTCATCTTCGGGAGAGAAGAGGCAGGCATAGCATGGTGATTTTTCCATGCGTGAGTCAAACACTGTTAGCTGCCCATCAAACTTAAGGGCTGAGCCAGAGACAAGGGGTATATGATGCTTGAAGCAGGATGCGTTTATGAGATGACGGGTTGTAAAGTTATCCGTGCAATCTAAAACAAGATCAACTTTTGGCAAGAGCAAGTTGAGGAGCGCTTCAGATGCCCCATCTTGAATGGCATGAATTCTGAGGGAGGGGTTAATGTTCTCTAAAAATGCTTTGCCAGATGCCACTTTGCTTTGGCCAACCGATTTTTGAGAGTGCATGATTTGGCGTTGCAGATTGGTCAATTCAACACTATCGTGATCTAGTAGGGTAATTTCACCCACACCAGCGGCTGCGAGATAGGGGGCGGCTGCACTCCCTAGGCCGCCAGCACCAATAATCAGAACATGGGAACTTAGAAGTTTTTCCTGGCCGGCAATATCAATTTCTTCGAGCAGCAAATGCCTTGAGTAGCGAAGTAACTGCTCATCATTCATAAACTATTAGCGTAGGGCTTCTTACTCGAGCTTGGAAGATGAGCGCTTTACAGGCTCGCCATTAATGAATGCTACTGCTTGAGAAAGCATAAAGTCATCGGCGCTACCAAGTTCTACTGGTTTTTTGGCCTTATCTTTTTCTTTTTCTTCAGGAGTTTTCTTGGCATTTTTTTCTTCAATGCGTTGCAACTCTTCAAGGCGACGCTTTTCGCGATCGGCAATCAGCTTTTCTTCTGAAGATTGCTTATTGCGCAAATGTTTTTCACTATCAATTTCACGTGTGATGAGAACATCATCGGGATCACCATCCTTATTTTGATCAACTGCAATATCAGGCTTAATCCCATATGCCTGAATTGATCTGCCATTGGGCGTGTAGTAGTAAGCGGTCGTGATCTTTAAAGCTGAGTCACTGGTGAGGGGTCGAACAGTTTGAACGGATCCTTTGCCAAAAGTAGTTTTACCAATAATGGTCGCACGTTTATAGTCTTGCAAAGCTCCGGCAACAATTTCAGATGCAGATGCAGAGTAGGCATTAACCAATACCACCATTGGTAACTTCTTAAAGAGTGCTGGAACTCCAGCCAAGGGGTCGCCAGGTTCGCTTAGGCGGTACATCGCAGGCGTTGCATTAAATACTTGTTTGGAATCTGGTGTTTGACCTTTAGTCGAGACAATGACTGAATCTTCAGGCAAAAAGGCTGCCGCTACACCGACTGCGCCTTGCAATAGGCCGCCGCCATTATTCCGTAAGTCCAGAATGATGCCCTTAAGGTTGGGATTTTGATTGGCCAATTCAGTTAGTTTCTTAGCAAGATCTGGGACGGTTCTTTCTTGGAAGCTAGTCACTCTAACCCACGCAATATCTTTATCTAAAATTTTGGCTTTAACAGATTGAACTTTGATTTCTGCGCGAGTAATAGTTACGGGAAAGCTGCGCTCTTCACTTTTACGAAAAACTGTAAGCGTAATTTTTGTGCCCGGTGTGCCACGCATAGTGCGGACTGCTTTATCGAGTGACATACCTCGCACTGGTTTGTCATCAAGTCGGGTAATTAGGTCGCCTGCTTGTAAGCCAGCGCGAGCGGCTGGACTATCTTCAATGGGATTAAGTACTTTAACAACGCCATCTTCAGAGGTAATTTCAATACCAAGGCCAGCAAATTTTCCGCTGGTTTGCTCCTGCATTTCAGAAAAATCTTTTTTGTCTAAATAGGTAGAGTGCGGATCTAAACTGCTCACCATACCTTTGACAGCATCGGTTAGTAATTGTTTATCTTCAATGGGCTCTACATACTCTCGTTTGATTTGAGCAAACACATTCGAAAGTGTACGCAGCTCGTCTAAAGGCAGAGTGCTACCCTGCTGAGCAGTTGCGGAGAGTTGGATAGTGGCAGCAACCCCGGCTATGAGGCCTACGGCTACAAGGGCAAAGTTCTTAAAAAATACACGCATACTTCTTTTTACCCTAATCCAAATAAAAATGTTGAATTGGTTTGAGGTTGTCGTCTAGTTCATAAACGAGCGGAATACCATTGGGAACATTAATTTCCATGATGTCCTCATCAGAAACCTGATCCAAATACTTGATGAGCGAGCGAATGCTATTGCCGTGGGCAACCAAAAGAACACGCTTGCCAGCTTTCAAAGCGGGAGCGATAGACTCATTCCACAATGGTAAAACCCGTTCAACATTATCTTTTAAGCATTCTCCAAGGGGAATGTCGGAAGGTTGCAGTTTTTCATAACGGCGGTCATTTTTTGGATTGCGTTCATCATCCGCTTCAAGTAAAGGTGGCCGAACATCATATGAGCGACGCCAAATATGCACCTGTTGGTCACCATATTGAGCGGCAGTCTCCGCCTTATTCAGACCGGTAAGCGCCCCATAGTGACGTTCATTGAGTCTCCAGCTATGGACCACTGGCAACCACATTAAGTCCATGGTGTCCTGCACGTGCCAAAGAGTGCGTATAGCCCTTCTCAAAACGGAGGTGTAGGCCACGTCAAACTCATATCCAGCTTTGCGTAGGTTTTCACCTGCGGCTAGGGCTTGTTCGGTCCCCTTTGGGGTTAAGTCAACATCAGCCCAGCCTGTAAAGCGGTTTTCGAGGTTCCAGGCGGATTCGCCATGACGAATAAGGACAAGTTGTTTCATAGAGCCATTCTATAATCCAGTGATGAACTTTCTCACACAATTTGACAATTTAGCGCTCATCGCCCTGATGTTGGTATCAGGTTTGGCGCTTTTCTTCCCTACATTATCTACGCTTATTGGTGGAAAAGGCTTGTCCCCAACGGAGGCGACTATCTTGATTAATCGCCGTAAAGCTGCTGTTTTGGACCTGCGTCCTGAAACGGACTTTAAGGTGGGGCATTTGCCTGGTTCAAAACATATTCTGGCCTCCCAAATTTCATCAGGGATAGATAAGATGAAATTAGATCGTAAAAACCCCGTTATTTTGGTCTGTCATTCTGGGGTTAGTGCCCGCAAAGTTGTGCCTGAGCTGCAGAAAATGGGCTTTGCTGAAGTCTTCGTTTTGGATGGTGGAGTTCAGGCATGGCAGGCTTCCGATTTGCCATTGGTTAAATAATTCATAGGTCACCCCATGCCTCCAGTCACGATGTATAGCACTCAAGTCTGTCCATATTGTGTAATGGCAGAAAAGCTCCTGCAAAAGAAAGGCGTTGCTAACTTAGAGAAGATTTTGATTGATCGAGATCCATCTCAACGCGAGATTATGATGACCCGCACCGGACGTCGCACTGTTCCCCAAATTTATATTGGCGAAGTCCATGTTGGTGGTTATGACGATTTGCTTGCCCTAGATCGTGCCGGCAAACTAGACCCACTTTTAGCTTAAAAATTTATTAAAAGGCTTTTTATGACCGAACAAACTACCTCAACTGCAGATGGCATTGATAGCTCAAAAGAGCCTAGTTTTCGTATTCAACGGATTTATCTAAAAGACCTATCTCTCGAGCAGCCACATGCACCACAAATCTTGTTGGTTTCTGCTGAGCCTTCAGTTGAAGTCGAGGTAGATGTTGCTGTTACCCGTTTGGGCGATGAAATTTTTGAAGTGGCACTAATTGCCACTGTTACTGCTAAGGTAGACAGCAAGGTGCTTTTCTTAGTCGAGGCTAAGCAGGCAGGTATCTTTGAGTTTAGCAATATTCCACCCGAGCAGATCGATCCAATGCTTGGTATTGCATGTCCTACTATTTTGTATCCATATCTGCGATCCAATATTGCCGATACTATTAGTCGTGCCGGCTTCCAGCCGATTCATTTGAATGAAATTAATTTCCATGGCATGTATGAGCATCGCATGATGCAAGCGCAGCAAGCAGCGCAGAATGAGAGTAATTCTGCTGAGGAAAGCAAAATCATTCTTCCGCATTAAGAGTTCTATCAAAAGCTCACAGATCATGAAAGTGACACTGCTTGGAGCTGGTTCTTGGGGTACCGCTATGGCTGCACAAGCAGCCCGCCATCTTCATAATGGTGCCGTTTGTTTGTGGTCACGCGATGCCGATCAATTAAATGAGATTGGCAATACTGGCCAGAATGCTGCCTACTTACAAGGCGTAGAGTTACCCAAGAGTCTTGAGCTTGAATCTAATCTTGAACATGCAGTTTCCCGACTTTCTCAAGAGGATTTGTTGGTAATTGCTACCCCAATGTCTGGGTTGTCTGAGACTATTGCAAAGGTCTTGCACTTAGCAACTCACCCACTCAATATTATTTGGTTATGCAAAGGCTTAGAACCTGATACGGCTTTATTGCCGCATCAAGTAGTGGCTCGTGAAGACCAGTTACATAGTCATGGTTTGCAACATTCATACGGCGCATTATCTGGTCCAAGTTTTGCTCAAGAAGTTGGCAAAGGTATGCCGTGCGCATTAACTGTCGCGAGCCAGTCAAACAGTTTATGTACGATTGTTCAAAGCGCTTTTCACCATGGCAATATGCGCATTTATGCGAGTGATGATTTGATTGGTGTTGAATTAGGTGGCGCGGTAAAAAATGTCTTGGCTATTGCCGCTGGTATTGGTGACGGCTTAGATCTTGGTCTTAATGCCCGGGCTGCTGTTCTCACGCGTGGTCTCGCTGAGATGATGCGTTTAGTCAAAGCTGCGGGTGGTAGATCCGAAACCTGTATGGGCCTTACTGGTGTTGGTGATTTGATATTAACTGCCACAGGTGATTTATCCCGCAATCGTAGAGTTGGCCTGGCCTTAGCTGCTGGCCAACCTTTATCTAAAGTGTTGGGTAGCTTGGGACATGTTGCTGAGGGTGTTTTGTGTGCATCCGCAGTAAATAGCTTGGCAACTCGCCTGAATGTAGAGATGCCTATAACCGCAATGATGGTTGAAGTTTTATCAGGCGCGTTAGATCCAAAAGATGCAGTGAAGAAATTAATGGGGCGCGACCCCAAAGTTGAAGTGTAGTTTTCTCTCAGTTGCCACCAGCAAGCCCATTCTGGCGCCAGGCTTCGTAAACCACAATTGCAACTGTATTAGACAGGTTTAAGCTTCTACTGCTATTTTGCATAGCTAAGCGCATGCGATTGTTTGGGGAAATGGTATTTCTCACTTCATCCGAAATACCTTTGGTTTCGGAACCAAAAACAAAATAATCATTAGGCAAATACTGACCTTCATAAAACTTGCCTGAGCCTTTGGTTGTGAGCGCAAAGATACGATCAAGCGTGGGCTGTTCGTTTTCCAGAAACGCTAACCAGTTACCATGAATTTTTACTTTGGCAAATTCATGGTAATCCAATCCTGCGCGCCGTAGCTTGGCATCCTCCATCGGAAAGCCAAGTGGCTCGATCAAATGTAACTGAGCACCCGTATTAGCGCATAGGCGAATGATATTGCCTGTATTGGGTGGTATTTCAGGTTCAAATAAAACGATATTAAACATGGCTAACTTTTAAGATGCCTTTCTGAGTCTTGAATCAGTGTTCTTAGTAAAACCCAATTAATCACACGAGAAACACCATTGTCCTTCAGAATGCGTGCAATTTCATTTAAGGTTGCACCACTAGTCATGACATCGTCAAAGACCACAACAGTTTGATCTTCTAGCAATTTCTGATAAACAGGATTGATATAAAACTGGCCCTGAATCATCCTTTGTCGATTGATTCTTGTTTCAGATGCTTGTTGATGTGAGTGACGGTGGCGCTTCAAAATATGAGGATTTTTTTGCAAAAATTTGCTGCAGTGAATTTTTCTGGCGATTTCCCAGCTTTGATTAAATCCTCGCGCCCATAACTTTCCTTGACTTAACGGGACCGGCAAAAGGTAGCCTTCGATGTTTCCTTGGTCACCGGCTGGACTTAATGCATTCCATGCAAAAGCAAGACCGCTTGCATGAAATAGGCGCCTTTGAAATTTGAGTTCAAGTAGTGATTTTTGAAGGCGTCCCTCATATCGGTCTAGGCAATAGCTTTCATCAAAATAAGGGGGATTTTGAGTGCACTCTAGACATTCGTGATTTATTACTTCAGAAGGATTTAATAAGTTAGCGCAACGACGACAACACTCGTAGTTTGAGAGTTGCTCATGCGCCAATAGTTTGATGCAATCAATACAAATCTGTTGATCTTGAAATACCCCGCACACAATGCAGCCAGTAGGCAAAATGCGGGCGCAAATGGAATGGAAAAAATTCTGAAGCTTAGTCATGGGGCGCTGAGTATACTGAGCCAATGACCCAACCAATCAGATGGCTTCAGAACGAAATTGCAGACCGTATGTTGCAAAAGCTAGAGATCGTTAAGCTCGATGTTAAGAATGTTTTGGTGGTCCCTGACTTTCTTGGCGAGCACGCCCGAGCGCTATCAAAGCGTTTCTTAAAATCCCGTTTACATAGCTTGCATGAAGCTGACTTATCTGGTTTGTCATTATGGAAATTTAGAGTGTCGCGTTTATGGCACTCTCGATTTGCATCAAGCTACTCATCACCTTTTGATATCTACAAAATCACGGGGCGCCTGCCACTACAAGATAATTCCGTAGATTTGGTGTTTAGCGTTTTATTAATTCAAGATTTACCTGACCCTAGGCATTTTTTAAAAGAATGCCGGCGTGTTCTTAAAGAGGGTGGATTGTTAACATTTAGCTATCTGGGTCCAGACACTGCGAAAGAATTAAGGTTAGAACCTTTTTCAAAAAACCTTGACTTGCAAACCTTACCAAGTTCATGGGATATGCACGATATGGGTGATGCTTTATTGGGCGAGGGATTCTCTGACCCGGTTATGGACATGGAGTTCTTGGGTCTTGACTACGAAAACGACTCCCTCTTGCTTGAGGACATCAAAGCATTAAATTTGACTGGAAAAAAAGCCATTGAGGCAGTCCAGATGGAGGCTTTGCCTAAAAAATTAAGCTTGGAAGTGGTTTACGGGCATGCTTGGGTTATCGGCAAACACCTCTCTAAAGCACAAGATCATGTGGCCTATATTGATCCAAATCAAATCGGGCGCATTACTAGGAGTGATTCTGCTTAAGTGTAAGCGCTTACTATCTTTTAAACCTTTATCAAGGTTGAGCTCGTCAAGGTTAACCCGGTTTGTTGTTGCGCCTAAATAACCCTATAATCGCACTTGAAGTTTTGGCTTGATACCGCTTTTTTGGGCTTTCTGGGGCTATATTGCCGCAGAAGTTCATGACAATAAACAGAGAATAAGATGAATTTATTTGGAAAAGTCACTAGGGCCTCGCTCTATTTAGCAGCAGCTTTCGGCACAGGATTGGCTCATGCCGCTGAAAATATGCCTGGTGGCCCCGCTGTCAATCAGCTCAATTTCGCAGCCCCAGCAACCAAAATCATGCAAGAAATTCACTCTTTGCATTGGATGATGTTGATTATTTGCGCATTGATTTTTATTGGTGTGTTCGGGGTAATGTTCTACTCCATCTTGAAACATCGCAAGTCTCTCGGTGCCAAATCTGCTTCATTTCATGAAAGCACGACAGTTGAAATTATTTGGACTGTGATACCTTTGCTCATCGTGATTGGTATGGCATTGCCAGCAACAAAAACTGTTGTTGCGATGAAAGACACTACTAACTCAGATATCACCATTAAGACCACTGGCTATCAGTGGAAATGGGGTTATGACTACATCAAGGGCGAAGGTGAAGGTATTAGCTTTTTGTCGACCATGTCTACATCTCGTGAAGCAATTAACAACCTAGCTCCAAAATCAAATACTTATTTGATGGAAGTGGACAATGAGATGGTTGTTCCGGTTGGTAAAAAGATTCGCATGATTACTACGGCAAATGACGTGATTCACTCTTGGACTATTCCGGCCTTTGGTGTAAAGCAAGATGCGATTCCGGGCTTTGTACGTGACACTTGGTTTCGCGCAGAAAAGATTGGAACCTATCGTGGTCAGTGTTCAGAATTGTGCGGTGCTGAGCATGCGTTTATGCCAATCGTTGTCAAGGTAGTTTCCCAAGAGGATTACACCAAGTGGGTTGAGCAAAAGCAAAAAGAAATGGCTGCTGCTTCAGATGATCCTTCCAAGGTTTACACCTTAGATGAGCAAAAAGAGCGTGGTGCAAAAGTCTATGCCGCCAATTGCGCCGCCTGCCATCAACCAAATGGAAAGGGTGCTGGGGCATTCCCAGCGCTCGATGGTAGCAAGATCGTGCTAGGTCCAAAAGAAGCTCAGTACAACATTTTGATCAATGGTAAGGGCGCCATGCCGAAGTGGGCTGGTGTCATTTCTGATGGTGATATTGCCGCTGTCATGACCTACACACGCAACGCATGGGGTAATAAAACGGGTGAAGTGATTCAGACCCAAGATATTGTTTCTGCTCGCGCAGGCAAGTAATTAATTTATACAGATATAACTAAACCGGAGTAATCCATGAGCACTATTTCTACTACCCACGATCACGCGCACGATCACGCTCACGATGATCACACACCACATGGTTGGCGTCGTTGGTTGTTTGCTACCAATCACAAAGATATCGGTACGATGTATCTCATCTTCTCATTTGTGAGTTTGATGGCCGGTGGTGTAATGGCTCTTGGAATTCGTTTGGAATTATTCCAGCCTGGCCTGCAATTTCTGCGTCCTGAATTCTTTAATCAGCTCACCACTATGCATGGCTTGGTAATGGTGTTTGGCGCCATCATGCCTGCATTCGTTGGTTTCGCAAACTGGATGATTCCATTGCAAATTGGCGCATCAGATATGGCGTTTGCGCGTATGAATAACTTTAGTTTCTGGATTCTTCCAGTGGCTGCCTGCCTTTTGTTTGGCTCCTTCTTGGCTCCTGGAGGCGCCCCTGCAGGCGGTTGGACTTTGTATGCACCTTTGACAGCGCAAATGGGCCCTGGTTTGGATATGGGTATTTTTGCTCTTCACTTATTGGGAGCATCCTCGATCATGGGCTCGATTAATATCATCGTGACCATTCTGAATATGCGTGCTCCTGGTTTGACATTGATGAAGATGCCAATGTTTTGCTGGACATGGTTAATTACTGCTTATCTATTGATTGCTGTAATGCCTGTTTTGGCTGGCGCAATCACAATGGTTCTGACAGATCGTCATTTCGGCACCTCTTTCTTCTCCGCAGTTGGTGGCGGTGACCCAATCATGTTCCAGCATATTTTCTGGTTCTTTGGTCACCCAGAGGTTTACATCATGATTCTTCCTGCCTTTGGAATCATTAGTGAAATCGTTCCTGCATTCTCTAGAAAAACATTGTTTGGTTATAGCTCGATGGTTTATGCAACAGCATCAATCGCGATCTTGTCATTCATTGTTTGGGCGCACCACATGTTTGCTACTGGTATGCCTGTAACCGGTCAACTGTTCTTCATGTATGCCACGATGTTGATTGCTGTGCCAACCGGCGTGAAGATTTTCAACTGGGTTGCAACAATGTGGAAAGGTTCAATGACATTTGAAACTCCAATGTTGTGGTCTGTCGGCTTTATCTTTGTATTCACTATGGGTGGCTTCACCGGTTTGATTTTGGCAATGGCTCCAATTGATATCGGTGTTCAAGATACCTACTATGTTGTTGCCCACTTCCACTATGTGTTGGTAGCAGGTTCACTATTTGCGATGTTTGCAGGTTTCTACTACTGGTGTCCGAAATGGACAGGCTATATGGCTAACGAAACTCGTGGCAAGATCCACTTTTGGGCATCCATGATCTTCTTCAACATCACCTTCTTCCCAATGCACTTCTTGGGCTTAGCAGGTATGCCACGTCGTTACGCTGACTACCCAACTCAATTTGCTGATTTCAATATGATCGCCTCTATTGGAGCTCTGGGTTTTGGCTTGGCTCAGGTTTATTTCTTGTTGTTCGTCGTATTGCCAGCATATAACGGTAAAGGTGAGAAAGCTCCTATGAAGCCTTGGGATGGTGCAAAAGGTTTGGAGTGGACAGTGCCTTCACCAGCGCCACACCATACATTTGAAACACCTCCTGATGCTAAAGAGTTGCATGCAGCCGGCATCTAAAACAGAACGTCAAAAATCCCAATCTACGAATAATCGTAGATTGGGTTTTATCCTTTTAAGCATTGCCGCAGTTTTTTTTATTGGTATTGTGATTAAGCGGAGCGTGTTGGGCTAGGCTCACAAAAATATGTCAACTACAGCATCTATTAATCGTCAAATACTTCTCAAGTTGCTGATCGCTTCAGTAATGATGTTTGGTTTTGGTTATGCTCTGGTACCGATGTATAAAGCTTTGTGTGAAGTGACTGGTATTAATGTAATCACTAGTAAAAATAATTACGGTATTCGTGCGTACAGCGCAAATAAAGTGGGAAATACTCAGGTTGATT
>JALRHB010000003.1:17469-34942 GCA_023253245.1 Polynucleobacter sp.
CGTGGCCCATTTACCTTTAAGCCAGTCAAAAACTTCTTGGAAGTGCATCCTGGCGAGATGACAGAAATTGTTTATGAGGTTACCAACAATATGAATCGCTCGGTTGAGGCTCAGGCTATTCCGAGTTATGCGCCTAAGAGCGCTTCAGAATTTTTTACTAAGCTAGAGTGCTTTTGCTTTCAGCAGCAAACTCTGGCAGCGCATGAAGTCAAAAAGATGCCTGTTGTATTTGTGATTGATGCAGGCTTACCTGAGGATGTAAAAACAATTACTTTGTCTTATACATTCTTTGAGTTAGGTGTTGGTCAGCAGCCTGCAGGTTCTACCACGCCAAAGACTAAGGTTGCTTCATGAAGAAGAAAAGCACCTTTTTGCAATCTATGGTTGCTGTGTTATGGGCTTTTTTGGGCGTCCGCAAGAAGTCTGGACTGCAAGAAGATGTTGCTTCATTGAGTTTTGTTCACATTATTATTGCCGGGGTAATTGGCGCCATGCTTTTTATGGGCGTTTTACTCCTCATAGTGAAAACAGTGGTTTCCCTTTGATTATTTTTTGATTGAATAGAGAGAATAAGATGTCATCCAATTCAACCCCCTACTATTTTGTTCCTGGGCTATCTGGACACCCAGCAAAAGCCGCTTTAGGTTTGCTTGCTTTTGGAGCTGGTATGTCTGGCTGGGTAAACCACGCTGCGTGGGGTGCCCCGGTAACTGCCATTGGGGTGCTTTGGGTGCTATTCGTGCTCTATCACTGGTTTGGCGACACCATTGCAGAGTCTAATTCGGGTAAGAATGGTGTGAATGTAGATATCTCTTACCGTTGGTCCATGGCTTGGTTTATTTTCTCTGAGATCATGTTCTTTGGAGCATTTTTTGCTGCTCTATTCTATGCGCGTAGTATTGCTATGCCATGGATGGGTGATGTGGAAAGTAAGTTGATTTGGCCTAACTTCAATGCTGTTTGGCCTAATGATGGACCTGCTGGATTGGTCGAAAAATTTACCACTATGGGCCCATGGCCTATTCCCACAATCAATACCCTATTGCTATTGAGCTCAGGAGTTACTGTTACCTATGCTCATCATGCTTTGCGTGAAAATCATATGAAGCAGGCTATTAGGGGATTGGCCGCTACAGTGATCCTGGGATTAATCTTCTTGGGCTTCCAAGTTTATGAGTATTACCATGCTTATCATGAGTTGAACCTAAAACTTACCTCAGGTATCTATGGCTCAACCTTTTTTATGTTGACGGGCTTTCATGGTTTCCATGTATTTTTGGGTGGATTAATGCTAGCAATTGTTCTGCGTCGCATGATTCGTGGGGACTTTACTGCAGAACACCATTTTGCTTTTGAAGGTGCCGCTTGGTATTGGCACTTTGTTGACGTGGTTTGGTTAGGTCTTTATATCGCAGTGTATTGGATGTAATTCCAATCAAAACGGGGCCCTGGGCCCCGTTCTTTTTTTGCGCAACTGCGCGACTGGCCCAATTAGTTGGTGCCTACCCTCACTCCAGTTGCCTCGATCAATCCAAAGTAGTGAGCAATCAAAATACCTAAAAAGAGTAGTATTGATAGTCCGATACGCAACATCAATGAGTGAACCATTCTGGAGCTGCCGCCTTTATCTTTCATCATGAAATACAGGGCAGAGCCAAGACTGCCTACAATCATGATCAGTGCAATCGGAATAACCCACTTCATTTCAATTAACTCCCTTGAATATATTTTCTAGCTTAATTACTACTCGTGTTGCCGCTACTTTATCAGCCTTGGTGGTTATTGGCATTGGTTGTGGAGCAGGCGTATGGCAACTAAACCGTGCACAGCAGAAAATTCAATTGAGTGAATCGTTGGCTGCTCGCTTGGCTCTACCAGTACTGAGCGCAAATACTGAGAATTTGACCCTAGAGGATGCTAGGGAGCGTAGGATTATTGCTCAAGGACGTTTTTTGCCTGAGCAAGCTATCTGGCTAGAAAATCGGCCGCGACCCGTCCCTGCGCCAGGCACAGACTCGGCCCAGGCTGGCTTTTATTTAATGATGCCATTGAGTTTGGATGGTCAAAATAGAGTGCTTTGGGTTAATCGTGGTTGGGCGCCCCGCAATATCCAAAATAGGGTGCAATTACCGCCGGTTAGCACCCCAGATGTGAGTGTAATGATTGAGGGTGTAGGCTACCCCCATCCTGGAAGGGTTTATGAGATGGGTGAGCAGAGCATTTCCTTGGCCCAACCGAGGATTGAGCAAAACTTTGATTTGCTTAAGGAGGCTGCTAGACATGATTGGGTGCAGCTGCCTTTTATATTGCGAGAATCCAAGGCTGATAGTAGCGATGGTTTAGTCAGAAATTGGCCCTCTCCAACGAATGGAGTGGATCGCCATTATGCTTATGCTTTTCAGTGGTTTGCACTGGCTTTGTGTGGATTTTTATTTTGGCTCATTAGTGGCCTGAAGCAGTACAAACGACAACGTTAAGATTTTGGAGATAAGGTTGAGCGATAAAGACTTATTAATTCCAGCATCACAGGCAGAGTCCTCCAGAATTAATGCGCAGACTAGGCGTGGTCGCATTCAGATGCTTTTTTTATTACTTGTCTGTGCCTCGCCTGTCATTGCCTCCTATTTTGCCTATTATGTTTATAAGCCGGAGGGTGCAAAAACGAACTTTGGCACTTTGGTTCAACCTGTGCAAACTCTTAATCCCGCATGGTTTGAGATTCCATTTAAGGGGAAATGGACATTATTAGTTGCCAGGCCCGCAGGTGAATGTACGATTAAAAACGAGGCATGTTTAGAGGCATTATTTTTGATGCGCCAGTTGCGTATTGCTGTTGGTCGCGAGAGTGCTCGAGTGCAATTAGTCTGGGTGAATACGGATGGAAAGCCGGTAGACCCAGAAGTCTTATTGGCCTACGATGAGAAAGCGGCGGGATTCAAAATTGTTGCTCCACCTAAGGACGCTAAACTAAATGCCGAGTTCTATGCTTGGCTAGATCGAGAGGGTGCGGGCCAGAAGATTCAGTTGATTGATCCGAGTCCTGCCAAGATGATGTATTTTCCCGTCACTAATTCCCCTAAAGAATTTGGGAGCATGAAAAAAGATCTTGAGAAATTATTACGATTGAACCATAAAGGTGAAAACCTGCAATGAGCGGCATTGTGCTATTTGGTGAGTTAGCTGCGATTGCCATTATTTTTGCCATTCTGCCCTTGGCATATTTGTGGAAGAAAGCGAGCTATAACTTTCTTCAAAAACTCAGTTGGGTTCTAGTCTTTCTGACTTTTGATTTGATTGTATTTGGAGCATTTACTCGATTGACTGACTCTGGCTTGGGTTGTCCAGATTGGCCTGGCTGCTATGGCACATCCAATCCATGGCATGCAATTGGAGAGATTCGGCAGGCCGAGGCTGCTATGCCAACTGGGCCGGTTACGGCTATCAAAGCTTGGATTGAAATGATTCACCGTTATTTAGCAATGATGGTCGGAACTTTGATTATTGTGCAGTTTGGTGTGGCTTGGTCTAAAGTACGAAGTCTTGGTAAGGCGCCTTTGCTAGGCAGTCTTGGCTTGCTAGTCTTAGTGTGTGTCCAAGGTGCATTTGGCGCCTGGACGGTTACCCTAAAATTGCAGCCCATCATCGTCACCATTCATTTAATGTTGGCATTGGTTTTATTGGCTTGTTTGACCGCATATGCACAACAACACTGGCAAGACAAAAATGTATCTATACGAAGATTGCCCCAAAAGCCACTTTCTGCCAAGTTGATTTTGGTGGCTGCCCTTGTGTTAAGCATTCAAATATTTTTAGGCGCGTGGGTTAGTACTAATTACGCTGTATTAGCTTGTCCAGATTTTCCGACTTGCATTGGAGCCATCTGGCCTGAGACTGCTTGGCGAGAGGGCTTTACACTCTGGCGTGAGCTTGGTTTAAATGCTGCCGGGGAAATGATTTCTCCAGTGGCATTGCAGACTATTCATTGGGCGCATAGAGTTTTTGCTATTTTGGTCGTCTTGGTGCTCAGCTTTTTGGGGCTCAGTGCTTTGCAGGCAAGCAATTTTGTCTTACCTGAGATTGGTCGCATCGCCAAGCTGCTCTTGGCTTTAATTATTCTCCAGGTCTTGACTGGTATTTCTAATGTTGTTTTTCAATGGCCTCTTGCTGCGGCATTACTTCACACTGGAGGATCTGCTGCTTTAGTTTTTTGCTTAGTAAGGCTAAGTGGATGGGCGTCATGGGATTCGCCATGCCATATAAAGATGGTTAAACCATTATGAGTAGTCAAATACCTTCCTCTGCAAGTCAGATGCCACGCTGGCGTCAGTATTGGGTTTTAACTAAGCCCAGGGTAACTCAGCTCGCTGTTTTCTGTGCAGTTATTGGCATGTTTTTAGCTACCCCAGGAATGGTGCCATATCCCGTCTTAATTGGCGGTATTGTTGGTATTTGGCTTTTGGCTGGCGCAGCTTTTGCGATGAACTGTTTGATAGAGCAAGCTGTAGATGCCAAGATGAAAAGAACTTCTTGGAGACCCTCAGCTACTGGTGAAGTAACACCTTTTCATATTACTGTTTTCTCAATTGTGCTTGGTTCATTGGGAATGGTGATCTTATGGAACTTTTGCAATCCCTTGACGATGTGGCTAACCGTCGCCACCTTTGTGGGCTATGCGGTGATTTACACCTGGCTTCTGAAGCCTGCAACTCCACAAAATATTGTGATTGGCGGTCTTTCTGGGGCAATGCCTCCTGCGCTGGGCTGGGCGGCAGTAACCAATACGCTATCAGCAGAAGCTTGGTTGCTTGTCTTGATTATTTTTGTTTGGACTCCACCACATTTTTGGGCATTGGCTTTGTATCGGCGCGATGATTATGTGCAGAGCGGTTTACCAATGCTGCCAGTCACACATGGAGAGCGGTTTACCCTACTGAATATTCTGCTATATACGCTAATTCTGATAGCTGCCACTCTGCTTCCTTATATTTATGGCATGAGCGGTGTAATTTATTTGATTTCCGCGATTGTTTTAGGGCTAGTGTTTTTAGCTTATGTAGTGGCCTTATTTATTTCATACAGTGATGCGTTGGCTAAGCGAACCTTTCGATTTTCAATCACTTATCTTTCGCTTTTGTTTGCCGCTCTTTTAATTGATCACTACTTTATTTGAGATGTATATGAATGTATCTACCGTTATGAGAAGTTTGATGCGATTTGCATTCTTCTCTTTTCTTGCTTTGACAATCTTCGCATGTAGTCCTAAGCAAAGTTTTAAGAATGTTGATATCACTGGTAGCAAGGCTTTTGGCAATGACTTTAGTCTGGTTGATCCTAATGGAAAAGTGCGTACCTTGGCCGACTTTAAAGGCAAGGTAGTAGTGATGTTCTTCGGTTATACGCAGTGCCCAGATGTTTGCCCGACGACCTTAACTGAAATGCAACAAGCGATGGCACTGTTAGGGCCGCAAGCAGACAAGGTTCAGGTATTGTTTATCACTGTTGATCCACAAAGAGACACTGCAGAAATTTTGAAGCAGTATGTCCCTGCATTTGATTCTCGATTCTTGGGTCTGCGCCCAGCAGATGATGCTTCTCTTGAAAAGGTAACAAAAGACTTTAAGATTTATTATAAGAAAGTACCCGGTCTAAGCCCTGATTCATATACGATGGATCATACGGCGGGTAGTTACGTATTTGATGCGCAAGGCCATTTACGTTTATACATCAAGCATGCGCAAGGTCCAGAGACCTTGGCGCAAGACTTAAAGGAATTAATGAAGTAAGTGTTAAGCGACTTGCGCTTCAAGAAGGCCGCGCATTTTTTTGAGTGCCGCTGTTTCAATCTGACGCACGCGCTCTGCTGAAATGCCATATTCATTGGCAAGGTCATGCAAAGTTTTACTACCATTCCCGTCGGCATCCATTGCTAACCAGCGTGACTGGACAATATTTCGACTGCGCTCATCCAAAGCCATCAGTGCTTGATCTAGTTGGGGGCCATGCAAAGCATCGGTAGCTGCGGCTGCCATCATCTCAGTTGGTTCTTGACTACTATCGGCCAACCACTGAATAGGGGCATATGCGGACTCATCATCAGCATCATCACCCTCTAGGGCGATATCACCACCGGCTAAGCGCATCTCCATTTCTTTAACATCCGAACCTTTAACATCGAGCGCTTTAGCCAATGATTCAACCTCATTTGGCGTTAATGCTGATAGGGTCGGTTTATTGCTACGTAAATTAAAGAACAGTTTACGCTGAGCTTTTGTAGTTGCGACTTTGACTAAACGCCAATTTTTAAGAATGTACTCATGAATTTCTGCTTTAATCCAGTGAATAGCGTATGAGACAAGTCGTGCGCCTTGACTGGGGTCATAGCGCTTTACGGCTTTCATCAGGCCAACGTTACCCTCTTGAATCAAGTCTGCATGAGGAATGCCGTATCCTAAATATTGGCGTGCTACCGAGACTACCAAGCGAAGGTGTGATAAGACTAATGTTTTAGCGGCATCTACATTTTCAGTTCGACGAAACTCTTGCGCCAAATGAAGTTCTTCAGCGGCACTGAGCATCGGCACACGATTAACGTAAGCGATGTAAGAATCTAGCGTGCCAACCCCTAGAGATGGCAACATAGGAAAGGCAAGCGAAGCCGCGGCAGTCTGCGCTGCTGGCAGAGTTTGCCGTGCTTGCAATTGCGGTTTGTATGCTTTCTTTTGGACCATTTTCTTTTTATATATTTTGGTGTTAATAAGTTGCTATTTTAGCACTCTTGGCGAGAGAGTGCTAATGGTTTTTTATTATTCTAAATTATTGATTTAATTGAAAAATTCAGCAGAATACTGTTCGGCAGTAAAAGGGGCTAAATCATCAATCCCCTCGCCTTTTCCGAGCGCTATTACAGCCGGCTTTGCCCCCGCGCCAAGGGTATGGGCAAGAGCGCAAATGACCCCACCTTTAGCTGTCCCATCTAGTTTGGTCACAATCAACGCAGTCAAATCTAAAGCCGTATGGAAGGCTTTTACCTGGCTTAGACCGTTTTGCCCAGTATTGCCATCAAGCACCAGCAAAGTCTGGTGAGGAGCCCCAGGAAGCGCCTTACCGATCACTCGTTTCACCTTCTTAAGCTCTTCCATCAGATTGTTCTGCGTTGCGAGTCTTCCAGCAGTGTCAATGATCAAAATATCTGCCTTACGAGAAATCGCCGCATGAATGGCATCGTGGGCTACTGCAGCTGCATCACCGCTTTCTTGGGTAATGACATCTACCTGATTACGACCACCCCATTCCAGTAATTGATTGCGGGCAGCAGCGCGGAAAGTATCGCCTGCTGCAAGTAAGACAGATTTACCCTGTGCTTGAAAGGCTCTACAGAGTTTACCGATCGTGGTTGTTTTACCTGCGCCGTTTACCCCAATCACTAGCCATACTTGAGGCAGGGTCTTTTGATTATGATCAAACAGTGGGTTTGGGTTTGCCTCTAGGGGTTTTAGCAACTTAGCAACTTCTTGAATTAACAACCGCTGTAGATCCTGAGGACTATTTGCTTTCTCTGATTTAGCAGCTTTGCGCAACTTGTCCATTAGTTGTTCGGTTGTGGGAAGCCCCACATCGCTGAGGATGAGAGATTCTTCTAGGGCATCAAACCAGGCTGGGTCAGTCTGATTAGATTTAAAGAGGGAGCCGAGGGTTTTACGTAATCCGAACATAGTCGATACAATTTAATTCTTGCATCTTATCAATTTAATTCTAGGGATATGGTGATCTTACAGATGCGCTCTACTTTCATACGAATTTTCTGGATTTTGCTGGTTTTTAGCCAGTCAATCGTGGCTGCTCCCGAAGTGACTCCTGCCAATACCCATGAGTTTGAACTTGCTAATGGGTTAAAGCTGATTGTTAGGGAAGATCATCGGGCACCAACAGTTGCGCATATGGTTTGGTATCGAGCCGGATCGATGGATGAGGTCAATGGCCGCACGGGTGTGGCCCATGTACTTGAACACATGATGTTTAAGGGGACTCATACTGTGAAATCAGGAGATTTTTCGCGACTGGTCGCGGCGGTTGGGGGTCGTGAGAATGCCTTTACCTCGCGCGACTATACGGCTTACTTTCAGCAAGTTGAAAAATCAAAGTTAGATGAGGTGATGAAGCTTGAGGCTGATCGCATGACTAATCTTTCCTTTCAAGATGCTGAATTCTTTAAGGAAATCGAGGTGGTGAAGGAAGAGCGTCGTCTACGCACTGAAGATAATCCTAGTAGTCTTTTGTATGAATCACTGATGGCAACAGCATTCATGACATCACCATATCGTCATCCAGTGATTGGCTGGATGAATGATCTAGAAAATATGAAGCCATCAGATGCGCGAGATTGGTATCAAAGTTGGTATGCACCGAACAATGCAACTGTCGTTATTAGTGGCGATGTAGATCCCACAATTATTTTAAAGTCAGTTGAAAAATATTATGGCGCAGCTCCTGCTCGTGATTTACCAGTGCGCAAACCTCAACTAGAGCCAGTGCAAAAAGGAATAAAACAAGTTCAGGTCAAAGCACCGGCAGATAGCGCACAGTTAGCAATGGCATGGAAGGTGCCCAAGCTTCAGCCTGGAAAACTTGACGATGTGGAACCTTATGCATTGGAATTGCTAGCTGCAGTTTTGGATGGTTATGATAACGCCCGCCTAAATCGAATATTGGTAAAGCAGGAACGTGTTGTCAATGATGTTGGCGTGAGCTATGAAATGGTCTCACGCGGGCCAGAACTATTCCTTATCAATGTCAGTATGGCTAAAGGGAAAACTATTACTCAGGCTCAGAGTAGCATTCGTAAAGCGTTGGAAGAGATTGTGCGTAATGGTGTCCAGGAATCTGAGCTTAAGCGCATTAAGGTTCGGATTTTGTCCAATCAGATTTTTAAACGTGATTCCATATTTGGTCAGGCAATGGAAATCGGTAGCACTGAAATGGCTGGTTTTTCATGGCGAGATATTGATGTGATGTTGGAAAAAATGCAGACAATTACACCTGCCCAAGTTCAAGCGGTTGCAAAAAAATATTTGGTGGATGATGGTCTAACGATTGCAGTTTTGGACCCACAAGCTCGTAAGAGTGCTCAAGCCAAGCAAGGAGGCCAATAATGCGAGCAATTCGTTTGATTATGCGAGGCGTAGTTGCAAGCTTATTGGGCCTAGGTTTGCTGTCATCAGCCTACGCAATTTTGCCTATTGAGCAGCTCGAGTCCTACAAAGGCGCTAAAGCTTATTTGGTACAAACTAAATCGCTACCAATGGTGGATATTGAAATTAGTATCGATGCTGGAGACCGCTATGATCCGGCTGGCAAAAGTGGTTTAGCAACCGTGGCCGGACAACTATTAAATTATGGTGCCAAGTCTGCTAATGGTTTGTTAACAGAGGCTCAAATTGCTGATGAGATTGCAGACCTAGGTGCTAATCTGAGTATTGCAGTGAGTGGCGAGCGCGCAATCATGCGAATCCGCAGCCTTAGTAGAAAAGATTTACGCGAGCGCGCAGTACAACTAGCATCTTCATTGCTTGCTTCGCCTGCCTATGACCCAAAGATATTAGCGCGAGAAAAGCAGCGCATGACCACTGCATTACTCGAATCAGAAACAAAACCGGAGGCAGTACTAGAGCGTCGTTTTAGAAAATCCGTATACGGAAATTACCCCTTGGGAAATTCACCCTCGGTGCAAACGATTGCCAATATCACTGCCACTGATTTACATCAGTTTCACAAGCAGTTTTACCGTGGTGATCGAATGATTGTGAGCATAGTGGGTGATGTGAGCAGGTCGGAAGCGGTTCAAGTAGTGCAGGATTTACTAAAAGGTATTCCGCAATCTGGCCCTGCTATCGCAGCTCTACCAGAATTGGAGCGCTCACCAGTGGAGCCACTCAATCAGCGTGAGGTCAATATTCCTTTCAATGCTCAACAGGCACATATTGCAATGGGGATGACTGCAATCACTCGTAATAATCCTGATTATTTCCCATTGTTGGTTGGAAACTATGTTTTGGGCGGTGGAGGTTTTGTATCGCAATTAGTCTCAGAAGTTCGTGAAAAACGAGGTCTTGCCTACAGCGTATACAGTTATTTTGCTCCCGGTAAAGACAGTGGTATTTTTCAGGCAGGCGTCCAGACTAAAAATGATCAAGCGAGTGTGACGGTTGAAGTAATGAGTGCAACTATTGAAAAATTTATTGCCAATGGCCCTACTCAACAAGAGCTTGATGCGGCTAAAGCAAACTTAATTAATGGCTATCCCCTAAGAATTGATAACAACCGAAAATTGTTGGACAACGTATCGGCGATTGCTTGGAATAATTTACCCCTCAATACAATGGAAATTTGGACCAAACAGGTTGAGGAAGTTACTCTGGAGCAAGTCAAGGCGGCTTTTCAGAAATACTTGGCAATGGACCGCATGAAGATTGTTATCTTGGGGGCTCAAAATAAATAAACGACATAAAGCGCTTATGTCATCCGAGTTGCCAAAGAAAATACGCATCATCGGAGGTATTTGGCGCAGTCGACTCTTAAATGTCTTGGATTTACCTGGATTACGACCAACTACGGATCGGGTCCGAGAGACCTTATTTAATTGGTTGGGGCAAGATTTAAGAGGACTTAACTGTATCGATTTATTTGCTGGAACCGGCGCTTTGGGTTTTGAGGCGGCATCACGATATGCGGATTCTGTGACCATAATCGAGCGGGATAAAAAAGCGCATACACGGTTAACTGAAAATTTTTCAGCATTACAGTCTTCTCCGGTTCCTGGAGTGGTGCAAATTCTCCACCGAGATTGTCTGGAATATCTAAAACAGCAAGCAGATCTTTCGAGCAATTTAATTTTTATTGACCCGCCATTTCAGGAAGCAGGTTTATTTGATCAAGCTCTTATTGAAGCTGGGCGTATTTGTGACGATCGTTCTGGGGGCGGTATCTATGCTGAGTTCCCTACTTCACGCACGCGAGAGTCAGTTGAAGCCCTTTTGCCAGAGTGGCATTGTGGAAAATACTTAGAGGCAGGGCAGGTAAAAGCTTGTCTATTTCGCTCTAGAAGGGGCTAAACTCTTGCGTGTAGCCGATAAAGCCATAGGAATGTTATGACGATTGCTGTTTATCCCGGAACCTTTGATCCATTTACCCGTGGCCACGAAGATTTAGTGCGCCGTGCCTCTAGTATTTTTAGCGAAGTGATTGTTGGCGTTGCTGACAGTCGGAGTAAGCGCCCATTTTTTACACTTCAAGAACGCATAGAGATTGCTAAAGAGGTCTTGGGCCATTATCCCAATGTAAAGATTGCTGGATTTTCTGGTCTATTGAAAGATTTTGCTCGTGAGCACAATGCACGCGTAATTGTTCGTGGTTTGCGTGCGGTATCCGATTTTGAATACGAATTCCAGATGGCCGGTATGAACCGCTATTTATTGCCTGATGTTGAGACTCTCTTTTTAACACCATCAGATCAATACCAATTTATCTCGGGAACATTTGTTCGTGAGATTGCCATCATGGGTGGCGATGTTAGTAAATTTGTTTTTCCTTCTGTAGAAAAGTGGCTCCTCAAAAAGGTTGCCCAAACCAACCAGCCAAAAGAGTAAGCTTAGTCGACAAACTATATGGCCTTAATGATTACGGACGAATGCATCAACTGTGATGTGTGCGAGCCAGAATGCCCCAATGATGCTATCTACATGGGTCTTGAAATTTATGAGATTGACCCAAATAAATGTACAGAGTGTGTTGGCCACTACGATGCACCACAGTGTCAGCAAGTTTGCCCAGTTGACTGTATTCCTTTAAATCCTGCTTTTAAAGAAAATCAAACCCAGTTGATGGCTAAATATCAGGCATTAACTGCTGCCAAAAAAGCACTGGCCAACAAACTATAAAAACCAATTTGAATATCTGAGGCTAGTGGGATTTGGAGTGTAATTCCAACATTGCCGTCTGAGCATCGCCTTTCAAAAACAAAGGCAGAATTTTTAAACCATCCTCAATACTGGCATCAATTTGTTTTTGTTCAATTTGTAGCGGTCTTCTCAGAACATAGTCTGCCACATCCATTGGGCGGGCCCCTTCACCAGCAAGGTCTCTAGGATGACCAATGCCTAGTCGTAAGCGCCAGTAGTTAGCAGTGCCAAGGTGAGCTTGAATGTCTTTTAAGCCATTATGTCCCCCAGTTCCACCGCCTAGTTTGAGACGTGCTGTACCAGGCTTAAGGTCTAGCTCATCTTGCACTACTAGGACCTGCGTGGAAATTAGTTTATGAAAACGACATAGTGCCCCTACTGCTTGACCACTGAGGTTCATATAGGTACTTGGTTTAAGTAAGAAAAGGTCTTCACCTTCCCATTTAGTCTTCGCTACTTTCCCATGAAAGCGTTTTTCGGTTTCAAAACGTGTACCTAATTGTTTTGCTAGAGCATCGACGAACCAGAAGCCAGCATTGTGCCGATCTTCCTCATGTTCTTCGCCTGGATTGCCAAGGCCCACAATTAATTTAGTCATCATTCTTGTTAAAGGATAAAAGCATTTCCGCAAAAAAGAAAACCCGCATTTAAGCGGGCCTTCTCTGTCGCAAAGATAAAAGTGAGGATATTACGCTTTATCTTTTGGAGCTTCAGCAGCTGGCGCCGCAGCAGCTGCAGGAGCAGCTTCAGTATCAGCGGCTTTGACTGCTGGTATACGTGCGTTGGCCAACACTGGGTTTTCTTGCTCGACATGCAATACCAAGCTAACTCCCTTAGGTAGAGCGATGTCTTTTGCATGAATACCATGACCAACTTCAATCTTGCTCAAGTCGACTTCAAGGAACTCTGGCAAGTCAGCTGGTAAGCAGGAAACTTCCAATTCGGTTGCGATGTGGCTAATCACGGCGCCTTGCAACTTCACAGCAGCTGAAGTGTCAGCATTGATGAAGTGCAATGGAACACGCATATGAACTTTCTCAGTCGCAGAAACGCGTTGGAAGTCAATGTGGAGAACCAAAGGCTTAAATGGATGCATCTGATAATCGCGCAACAACACCTTTTGTGCTTTGCCGCCGATTTCAAGATCAAGGATGGACGAGTGGAATGCTTCCTTGCGGAGAGCATGGAACAGTGCGTTGTGATCCAACTCGATTACAGTCGCGGCTTCTTTGCCGCCATAGATGATTCCCGGAGTTTTACCGGCATTGCGCAGACGGCGGCTCGCACCCGTTCCCTGTACGCTTCTTTCAAAGGCTACAACTTTCATATTGAATTCCCAAAATTAAGGTTAATTTCCGTTCGCGACCAAACAGAAAAGCCTTTGATTATAGCTTGGGAATGCAGAATTTTGCCTAAAAATGCCCCAAAACTACAAAAAACAAGGATAGAAACGCTATTTTTGCGTTATTCAGCAAACATCGACATCACTGAATCCCCTTTGCTGATACGGGCTAAGGTCTCAGCTAAGATCGGGGCAACACTCAATTGGCGAATTTTGACCACTTTCATGGCTTCTGGGGTTAAGGGGATGGTGTCTGTCACAACCAGCTCATCCAATTCAGAGGCTGCGATACGAGCTACTGCACCGCCAGAGAGTACGGCATGAGTGCAATATGCTGTTACACCCTTAGCGCCGCGCTCTTTGAGCGCCTCAGCAGCCTTACAGAGCGTTCCACCTGTGTCAATAATGTCGTCCATGATGACGCAATGACGGCCCTCTACTTCGCCGATTAAGTGCATTACTTCCGATACGTTTGCCTTAGGGCGACGTTTATCAATAATTGCCAAATCTGTACCTAATTGTTTTGCCATTGCACGCGCGCGCACAACGCCACCAATATCTGGGGAGACAATAATTAGGTCTTTTTGAGTCTTCTGAGCCTGAAGGTCAGACAGTAATACTGGGGAAGCATAGATATTGTCTACGGGAATATCAAAAAAGCCCTGAATCTGGTCAGCATGTAAATCCATAGTCAAGACTCGCTCTACTCCCGCTACCGATTGCAGCATATTGGCTACGATTCTGGCCGAGATGGCAACTCGGGCTGAACGTGGGCGACGATCCTGTCTTGCGTAACCGAAGTAAGGGATCACTGCGGTTATACGGCTTGCTGATGCTCGTTTTAGAGCATCAATCATGATCATTAGCTCCATCAAACTGTCATTTGTGGGTGCGCATGTGGATTGGATGACAACTACATTTTTTCCACGGACGTTTTCTTGAATTTCTACCTGAATTTCACCATCAGAAAATCTACCTACAAAAGCCTTTCCCATGGGAAGGTTGAGCTCTTTAGCAACAGCATGAGCCAAAACGGGATTTGCATTACCTGTGAATAGAGTCAGTAAATCAGCGTTCATTGGGGCGGACATAGGCGATTTTGGGGATTTGGTAGGGGTCGAATGGATGTCTTTTGTCGTATCTACAGTAGTTGGCAGGGGAAGAAGGATTCGAACCTTCGCATGCTGGAATCAAAATCCAGTGCCTTAACCAGCTTGGCGATTCCCCTACAGGTCAATCTGAAGAAACCAAATTGTAAGCGGGATTTTTATTTAGCCCTCTAACAATTCGACCTATCCATCCTTTAGGAAGATTTTGCAGTAGGAATTCTAGTTTCACGCGATCGTTACTGGCATCTAAGACGCCAAAAACGCTACTTCCAGAACCCGACATCCGGGGTGCCGAATTTGGCGCCACTGCGGAAATCCAATCTAATGCATTCTTCACTTCAGGACAATTTCGCACCGCTACGGCCTGACAATCATTGGATTGAAACGACTTTGGCGATGCAATAAAGCCCTCTATTGTAATCGGAGCATGATCACGGGTCAATTGAGGGTCTTGAAAAATCTGAGAGGTTGCGATTCCTTGATTTGGAAAAATAACCAAAAAATCTTGCGTAGTTGGGGGTATGGCAAGCATTTTCTCCCCAATACCTTCAACAAAAGCATTCTGTCCAAATAGGAAAAAAGGGACGTCTGCCCCCAGTTTGAGGCCAATCTGACATAAAGTCGCGGTATCCAGATTTAAGTTCCAGAGGTGATTGAGTCCAATAAGTGTTGATGCAGCATCTGAAGAGCCTCCACCAAGACCTGCCCCCATCGGAATGTCTTTTTGGAGATTAATCTCAACCCCGTTTTTCACCTTACAGAATTCCTTTAGTAGCTTGGATGCTCGAACTACCAAGTCTTGCTCTGGCGGCACACCTTTAATGGGATTAATCCGACGTATTGTATTTTCAGAAATTGGCGTCAGCGACAGCGTGTCACACCAATCAATAAGTTGAAAGGCAGATTGCAATAAGTGATAGCCATCTGTTCGACGACCAATGATGTGTAAGAAAAGATTAAGCTTTGCAGGGCAGCTAAGCTTTATGGTTGAAGAGTGTGTATGTCCAACTTCACTCATTCGGAGTATCAAAGACTAAACGAATATCAATTGATCCGATGTTAGAGGAGCGGGTCATAGTGAGCTTTTCTAAGCGTTGGGCACTTCCCCAGTCGTAACTTAAGGTCCAGCCATCCTGAATGATTTTGCTCACTTGCCCCTCATCGTTGCGCTCAACGCTAGCGTTGCTTCCTGGCCTAGTTTGTCCGCGAAGCCAGTCAGATAAGCCACGAGCAGGTAAGGGTAGACCAAGTGTATTTTGCACCAAGGTATCAGCATCGATAGCGGTGCTGATTTGCCCGTCGCGCTCAAGGATTGCTTCACCGGGTTTAATGGTAATTTTCGCAATGGATCCACCTACTGGATTGCGAATCTCTAGTACATCTGTCTGAGCATCTTGAGTTAGTGTGAAACCACCAGAGCCCCCTTGGTTTCTGCTTTCTGTCAGTCCAGTTACTTTGACTGCGAAACGGCCATCCCACGTCCCCTTGAGGGCTGTATCAGTTACAGTCCAATCTGGTTTTAAGCGTTTTAGAGTTTCTTTGAGCGTGGGATTATTTGCATCGAGCTGTTGCCCCTTGCGCCAGACATTTTCAGCTTCTTCAGGTTGATTCATCACCCATAAAACTTCACCAATGTGGGCGGCGATATCAGCTTCCGGCTTCATATTAAAAGCCTGTTGGAGTTGCTCTAACGCTAAAGCATTTTTGCCCATTCTGAAGTTCACCCAACCAAGGCTGTCCAAAATAAAGCCATCTTTAGGGGATAGTTGGTGGGCTTTGCTAATAAGCTTAAATGCCTCTGGTAGTTTTTGATTTCGGTCCGCAAGCGAATAACCTAATGCATTTAAGCTATTTACATCATCTGGATTTTTGCGCAGTATTTCGCGCAAGGTTTTTTCCATGACATCTACATACCCCATTTTTTCTGCAGACATCGCATAGGTGTACAAAATGCCGGGGTTAGTGGGCGTAGGTTTTAGTGCTGAGACAATGGCGTAGAAAGCTCTTAATGCCTCTGACTCATCTTTAGCTCTTGCTAGGAGTCCTTGAATTTGCTGCAAAGTTTGTTCCTGTTGTGCTGGAGCCTGTTGCTTGAGTAGAGCTATGGCAGGATTAACAGCATCTGGCCAGCGCTGATTCAGAATTAATAAGGTAACAAGGACTTCTTTAGGTTTTGTTTGGCTTGGGCCAGCTAAATCATTCCAAGTCTGCGCTGCTTGTAGTGCTAGTTCAGGCGCGCCAGCAGTAATGGCAATTTCCATGGCTCTCTGAGCTAGGCGAGGATCATCAAGTTCTCGGGCAAGCTCCAAGTAGGTGTTGTAAGCTAGCCCCGCCTCACCGCGTTGCAAGGCTATTTCTGATGCCAAGACTTCAAACATAGCCTGTCCAGTCTCAAGGCTACTGGTGCGTGCGAGCGCTTGTTTGGCTGGGAGGCACAAAACTAAGCCAATCAGCAGCAAAATACTTAAAAAAGGTGGCTTTAGCGAAAAAGTGGTCATAAGCACATTCTAATCCGCGAATCTACAATCCATTTATGCCAGAACTGCCAGAAGTCGAAGTTACCCGCTTAGGAATTCAGCCTCACATAGAGGGGTGCAGGGTTAGTGCAGTCAAGATTATTGATGGCCGTCTGCGCTGGCCTGTCCCAAGTACTTTGGTCAAGTCCCTTCCAGGCCAGAAAATTTTGGGGGTTAAGCGCCGCGGTAAATATCTCTTATTGGAGTTAGAGCAAGGACATTTGCTCATTCATCTAGGTATGACGGGCACCTTGCGTGTTTTGCCTAGTAACGAAACTTTGAAGACGCATGATCGTGTCACGATCGAATTTGGAAAACTCAGTTTACGCTTACATGATCCACGTAAATTTGGGGCAGTACTTTGGCACCCCAAATCTAAGGGGCCAATTGAAAAAAATACACTCTTACAAAAGTTGGGCGTAGAACCATTCTCGCCAGAATTTGCAGGCGAGTTTGGCGCAGATGTTTTATATCAACATTCTCGCAAAAGAAGCATTGCTGTAAAGCAATTTTTGTTAGCCGGGCAAGCGGTTGTTGGAGTCGGCAACATCT
>JALRHB010000040.1:0-324 GCA_023253245.1 Polynucleobacter sp.
ACCTCGATCTCCCCAGCGTCGTTATGGAATTCTTCAACAGGAATAAACGCTTCGGACTTTAGTCCTGCGTTAACAACGACGAAGTTGTGGTCGATGCGAAGAACTTCAGCCGAGATAACTTGGCCGGTCTTCATATTCGATCGGTTTAATGATTCTTCAAATAGTTCTGCAAATGATTCAGACATGTATATTCACTTTGTGCCGCCAGAAGGCCTGACGGGTTAGGTTAAAAAAGCCCTAAGAAACACGCTCAATGAGAAAATCGCGTTGTAGAGTTTCCTAAGACACCAAAACTAATGCTTTACTGCCCATTCCCACTACTAG
>JALRHB010000040.1:334-10180 GCA_023253245.1 Polynucleobacter sp.
CACGCTGATGAAATAAATGCGTTGTGGAGTTTCTAAAGACGCCAAAACTACTACTTACAACTTACTGCCAACTACTTTGCTACCAAAAACTAGACAATAGCGGATTGATACCAATCTAAAACCGTCTTAACTGCTTGATCTATCGACAATTCTGATGTTTCAAGCACTTTGGCGCCACTTGCCACCAACAAAGGCGCAGCACCTCGACTACTGTCTCTGGCATCACGCTCCTGCAAATCATGCAGCAAGTCCTCTAGTTTAGCAGAAATTCCCTTAGCGATCAATTGCTTATACCGACGCTCGGCTCTCGCTTGGGCTGTTGCCGTCAGAAAAACCTTTAAAACAGCATCTGGAAATATCACGCTGGCCATATCCCTGCCATCAGCTACTAAACCCGGATTTGTACGAAAACGATGCTGAACACCCACTAAAGCCTGTCTTACCTCAGGATGGACTGCTATCGCAGAAGCTCGCAAACCAATCTCCTCAGTGCGAATCACTTCGGTTACATCCTCAGAATTGAGCAGAATTTGCCCATTTTTAAATGAAATCACCAGTTTTTTAGTTAATTGACCCAGTGCCGAGGCATTTTTGGGATCAATTCCTGCTTGTTGACTACCTAGAGCAACCAAACGATAAAGAGCTCCGCTATCCAAATAGTGGAAACCCAACTTTTCCGCAACTAGTGAGGCAACAGTACCCTTTCCAGAAGCGGTTGGCCCATCAATAGCGATCACTGGAGGCAGGTTCATTAAATTAGGTGCTCAAGAAACAATCTTGGCAAATTCAGTGAAGTAGCTTGGAAAGGTTTTAGCCACACAATTAGGATCATTGATCTTTAGCGCATTTGGGCCAAAAGCAGCCAATGAAAAACACATCGCCATGCGATGATCGTCATAAGTATCAATACCTTCACTTGGAGACTGCCAATTTGCTAGTGAATTGGGGGCCTGAATCACGATATAGTCGGAGCCTTCTTGCACAGTAGCACCCACTTTTTTTAATTCCTTTGCCATCGCCGCAATCCGATCCGTTTCTTTCACGCGCCAACTCGCAATATTATTTAAACGGGTCGGACCTTGGGCAAATAAAGCTGCAATAGCCAATGTCATTGCAGCATCAGGAATTTGTGTGCAATCAATTGTGATGCCATTGAGTTTGCCATTAGCATTCTTGATGCCATGAACTTCAATCCAATCATCACCAGCAGCAATCTTAGCGCCCATCAAGGCCAAGGCATCGGCAAAAGCAATATCCCCTTGAATACTCTCGCTGCCAACACCCAACACCCGAACTGGGCCGCCCCCGATAGCGCCAAGCGCGAGAAAATATGAGGCAGAAGATGCATCACCTTCCACCAATAATGTGCCAGGGCTTTGATAAACAGCGTCCGATGTTTTCGCTGGAATGATGAATGAGTGCTGGTTTGGACATGCAACTTTTACCCCAAATCTTGCCATTAACTTCAGAGTAATGTCGATGTAGGGGCGAGAAATTAATTCACCAATGACTTCAATCTTTACTGCTTCATTAGCCACTAAGGGCAAGGCCATTAAGAGCGCAGTGAGAAATTGACTAGAAACATCGCCACGCACTTTAACCACATCCTTAATTTGAATATTGGAGGCAATAATTTTGATAGGTGGATAACCCTCCTGTAATTCGTAATCAATCTTTGCGCCCACCTGTCGTAAGCCATCCACCAAATCACGAATCGGCCTTTCATGCATCCGGGGCACGCCCGATAAGCGGTAATTACCACCTTGCATGGCCAAGGCGGCAGTCAGAGGTCGAATTGCAGTGCCCGCATTGCCCATAAAGAGGTCAGCATCCTGCACTGGAAATTTGCCACTGCAACCCTCAACCACGCAGATGTTATTTTCTTGATCAAGCACCTTAAGACCCAACTGACGTAAGGCATTACGCATTACTTGCGTGTCATCTGCATCCAGTAAATTTTTAAGGCTTGTTGTTCCCGAAGATAAAGCGGCGAGCAATAAAGCACGATTAGAGATGCTCTTGGATCCTGGCAACACAATCGAGCCTTGTGCTCGCTTGAGTGGACCAATCTGAATATCGTGTAAATCACTCATCACAGCACATCCAAATCTTGACGGGCTTTACTTGCCTTATTAAATAATCTCTCAAGACCTGCTCCATCATTTTCGGCAATTAACTGACGCATGTGATTGACAATCAATAAGTATTGATCCAACTCTTTAAGAATGGCTGTACGATTACCCAAACAAATATCACGCCACATTTCTGGGCTTGATGCCGCAATACGCGTAAAGTCCTTAAAACCTGCACCCACATGACTGAGCTTTTGATCAGCATCTTCAGAATTCACTACGCTTGCCATTAATGCGTATGAAAGAATATGCGGCAAATGTGAAACAGCTGCATAAATTGCATCGTGCTGTACACAAGAAATCTTTCTCACGATAGAGCCAACAGACTGCCAAAAGCTCTCAATGAGATTAGCATCTTGAGGTGAATTCTCTTGCAGAGGACAAAGAATTGTCTGTTTGCCTTGAAATAAATCAGCCCTTGCTGCCCTTGCGCCATGCTGTGCTCCACCAGCAATTGGGTGGGCTGGCACAAACTGACACGCTTTCTTACCCAATACTTCTTTGGCGGCAAGAATGACATCTCCTTTAGTGCTACCTGCGTCTGTAAGCATAGTTCGAGATTCAAGATGAGGCTCGATCGCCTCAAAGGCAGCGCGCATCTGTGCGACCGGCACACAAAACACGATCACATCAGACTGTTTAGCAGCTTGAACTAAATCCACTACACCATCGATCGCACCCATCTTTTGCGCTTGATCCAAGTTTTCTTGACTACGGCCAACGCCCAAAACTTTAGTAACTACGCCCGCTTTTTTAAGGGCCAGGCCCAGTGAAGCGCCAATTAAACCAACCCCAACAATAGAGACTGTGCCGTAGTTATTTACCGGATGAATGGTGGTCATTAGGAGAGTATTTCTTTTAATGCTGCAATAAAAGCTGTATTTTCTTCTGGTAGGCCAATGGAAATACGAAGCCACTGCGGCAATCCATAATTGCCTACGGGACGGACAATAATGCCGCGCTTGAGTAATTCCAAGTTGATTCGCGCACCCGCCTGATCGTCATCACCCACTTTAACCAAGACGAAGTTACCAGCAGATGGTAAATACTCTAGGCCAAGATCATCAAATGCCTTCGTCAATTGAGTGTAGCCTGCGCGATTTAGCTCAAAACCTTCTTGCAAAAATGCTTTATCTTGAAATGCTGCAATCGCAGCTGCTTGGGCCAAGCTATTCACATTAAATGGTTGACGAATACGATTCAGCAAATCAGTTAGATGGGCTTGAGCAACTCCATACCCAATGCGCAGACCAGCCAAGCCATATGCTTTTGAAAAGCTGCGCGACAAAATCATATTAGGGAAGCGCTTTACCCAAGATACTGCATCGTATTGCTGCTCAGGAGTCAGATATTCGTTATATGCCTCATCCAAGACTACTACGACATGGGATGGCAATTCAGACAAAAATGCTTCAATCTCTTTAGCGCTCAAATAACTGCCAGTGGGATTATTAGGATTAGCAACAAATACTAACTTTGCTCTATCGCCAGAATCTTTGACTGCCCTAAGCATCGCAGGTAAATCATGGCCATATTGATGAGTGGCAGCTACTTCAACAGCCCTAGCACCAACAGCCTGAGTTGCCAAAGGGTAAACTGCAAAAGCATGCTTAGAGAAGATGACTTCATCACCGGCTTGGGCAACTGCACGCGCAGCTAACTCCAGAATATCATTACTGCCATTACCCAAAGTGATCCAATCTGTTGGAACGCCTAAACTAGCAGACAATACATTTTTTAACTCAAAGCCATTTGAGTCAGGATAGCGCCCCAAATCTGAAGCCGCTTTTTTCATTGCCTCTTGAGCAGACTTAGGCATACCCAATGGATTTTCATTGGAGGCCAATTTCACAATTTTATTTTCATCTAAACCATATTCGCGCGCTACTTCGCTAATAGGCCGCCCGCCCACATAAGGAGCAATTGCGTGGATATGCTTTAAACCGATATCGAACTTAGATGTCATGCTGAGTGCGGATATGAACCAAGATTTTTATAGAAGGCAGCGATAGTTTTTAACTCCTCGAGCGCCTTTGCTACTTTTGTATCTGTTGCGTGACCTGCAACATCAATATAAAAATGGTACTCCCACGTACCCTTGCGAGCTGGACGAGACTCAAAGCGATTCATGGAAACGCCGTGTTTAGCAAGTGGCTCTAATAAGCGATGCACTGCACCAGGCCGATTGTCGACCGACAATACTAAAGAGGTTTGATCTGAGCCAGTAGCTTGGCACTCATAAGTACCCACTACAACAAAACGGGTGCGGTTGTGGGGATCATCTTGAATGCGTGCGGCCGCTGCCTGCAGACCATATGCTTCTTGCGCAGGGTCGCCAGCGATTGCAGCAAGGCTCGGATCAACTGACGCCATACGCGCAGCCTCAGCATTACTACTCACAGCCTGACGCTTTAATTGGGGGGCATGCAGACTTAACCATTGCTGGCATTGAGCCAGAGCTTGAGCATGAGCGCAAACTGTTGTGACGCCATCCAAATTACCACTCTTGGTCAATAGATGATGCCGAATCGGCAACACCACTTCGCCACTAATCCGCATTGGAGAATCTAGGAGTAAATCTAAGGTTCTAGAAATCGCGCCCTCGCTCGAGTTCTCAACCGGCACAACCCCAAACTGTGCGGCCCCTTTTTCTACTGCTTTAAAAACTTCATCAATACTATTGCAAGGCAAGCCTGCAATCGAGTGGCCAAAATAAGTCTGTGCTGCTTGCTCTGAAAATGTTCCGACAGGACCAAGATAAGCAATCGTCTGACGAGCCTCTAAGGCACGGCAAGCAGACATGACCTCCCGCCAAATCGCTGCGATTCCATCTGGCAATAAAGGGCCTTGATTAATGTCCTGCAAACGCGCAACCACTTGCCGCTCCCGCTCCGGTCTAAATACTGGAGATGCGAAACCACCTTTAATATGGCCAACCTCCTGGGCAGCTTTTGCGCGCTGGGATAATAAATCTAAAATCTGCGCATCAAGCGCATCGATCCTATCCCGGATTGGTGCTAGGCGCTGTTCTTCGTTACCCTTGTCTTGAGAGTTCATCAGGCACGCCTTTCAAAGTCACGCATAAATTCCACAAGGGCTTTAACACCCTCTATGGGCATTGCATTGTAAATACTGGCACGCATACCGCCAGCCGCCTTATGGCCGCGAAGCGCAACCAGTCCTGCCGCATTAGATTGCTCTAAAAACAGCGTATTCAAATTCTCATCCCTCAAAAAGAAGGTGACATTCATTCGAGAACGGTACTCTCGCGGGACTCGATTCTCATACAGACTACTTTGATCTAAAAAGTTATAGAGCAATTCCGCTTTTTCTTGATTACGTTTCTCAATGACTTTAACCCCGCCCTGCTTTAACAACCATTTAAATCCAAGGCCAGCCATATAAATTGAAAAGGTGGGGGGCGTATTCAACATCGAGTCTGTCGCAGCTTGCTTTGCCCAATCCCATATTGATGGAGTGATCTTCATGCTGTGCCCCATCAGATCTTTGCGCACGATGACAATCGTTACACCAGAGGGTCCAATATTTTTTTGCGCTCCACCAAACCATACGCCACATTTTGTGACATCCATTTCTTTGGAAAGGATGTTGCTAGAAATATCTGCAACTAAAAGTTTGCCATTTACATCGGGTACATCTGGAAACTCAACACCACCAATTGTTTCATTTGCACAGTAATGAACATAAGCAGCATCATCTGATAACTGCCAAGTGGAACGTGATGGAATCGTATTAAATTTTTCAGATGCAGAGGATGCGGCTAAATGCGCAACACCATATTTTTCTGCTTCCTTATATGACTTTTCTGACCAAATGCCTGTCACCAAAAAATCTGCTTTAGGGCCATTCTGTGCCAGAGGCATAAGATTCATTGGGATAGCAGCATTTTGACCTAAACCACCTCCTTGCAACATGAGAATTTCATAGGAGTCAGGAATGTTCATCAAGGTACGCAAATCTTGCAATACCTCTTCGTAAAGCGCCATGAATTCTTTGCCGCGATGGCTCACCTCCATGACGCTAGCCCCCAAACCTTGCCAATTGAGCATCTCGGTAGCAGCTTGCTGCAATACCTCTTCAGGCAAAGTAGCGGGCCCCGCTGCGAAATTGAAAATGCTGCGGTCAAACGTCATGATGAATTAATTAACTTTGCAAAAAAGATGCTTAGGCATCACTAGAGTCAGCGGTTGAATCAGTTGCACCATTAAGCTCGCCACCCTCTTCACTGTCATCCGAATCATTTTCATCATCAGAGTCACCTTCAGCAATCCGTTGCAAGCCAGATAATCGAGTACCCTCATCAACGTTGATTAAAGTCACACCTTGAGTTGCACGACCCATCTCACGAATTTCAGAAACACGCGTGCGCACTAAGATCCCGCCAGTAGTAATCAACATGATTTGATCTTCAGGCGAGACAAGGGCTGCAGCGACCACTTTACCGTTACGCTCAGTTGTCTGAATCGCAATCATCCCCTTGGTACCACGACCGTGACGAGTATATTCACTGATTGGAGTACGTTTACCGAAACCATTTTCAGTTGCAGTCAAGACGCTTGTTGGAATCGCAACGCCATTGGCGTCAACCACGGCAGCTTCAGCGCCCTCTGCCGCTTCTGCAGGGGCCACTAGCATAGCGATGACTTGATGGCCTTCGCCTAAGTTCATACCACGCACACCACGTGCTGTGCGACCCATTGGGCGAACATCATTCTCGTCAAAACGCACTGCCTTACCAGCATCAGAGAAAAGCATCACATCATGCTGACCATCAGTAATTGCCGCGCCCACCAAGAAATCATTCTCATTTAAATCAACCGCAATAATTCCAGCTTTGCGTGGGTTAGAAAAATCAGACAGGCGGGTTTTCTTGACAGTGCCTAGACGAGTTGCCATGAACACGTAATGATCATCTTGATATCCCTTGATTGGAAGAATCACAGTGATCTTTTCGCCCTCGATCAACGGGAACATATTGACGATGGGTTTGCCACGTGAAGTACGGCTTCCTTGTGGAACTTCCCAGACTTTAAGCCAGTACATACGACCGCGATCAGAGAAACACAAAATAATGTCGTGCGTATTCGCCACAAAGAGTGTTTCAATCCAGTCTTCATTCTTAGTGGCAGCCGCTTGTTTCCCACGCCCACCACGTTTTTGTGCGCGGTATTCACTAAGGGGCTGACTCTTCATGTAACCGGTATTTGAAAGCGTAACCACCATATCCTGTGGGGTGATTAAATCTTCTGTGAACAACTCAGTGGCGTTCATTTCAATGAATGATCGGCGACCTGTGTCACCACCAGCAATACCAAACTCCGCTTGAACTTCTTTTAATTCAGATTCAATCACTTGAGTGACTCGTTCTGGCTTAGCAAGTAAATCGAGCAAATCAGAAATCTCCGCCATCACATCTTTGTACTCATTCACAATCTTGTCTTGCTCAAGACCAGTCAAGCGTTGTAAACGCATCTGTAAAATTTCCTGCGCCTGACTATCGGACAAGCGATAGAGGCCGGTTGATTGCATGCCATACTCAGGCAACAAACCTTCAGGACGGTAGGCATTACGACCACCAGGCGTATCTTTCTCTGCGCGCGCCAACATTTCACGCACCATAGAAGAATCCCATGCCTTGTTCATCAATTCTGACTTAGCAATCACTGGATTTGCAGCGGCTTTAATAATGGCAATAAATTCATCGATATTTGCCAATGCAACAGCCAAGCCCTCTAGAACATGACCACGCTCACGCGCTTTGCGTAATTCGAATATCGTACGGCGAGTGACTACCTCGCGACGATGCTGCAAGAAATACTCAAGCATTTGCTTCAGATTTAACAAGCGTGGCTGGTTATCCACCAATGCCACCATGTTCATACCGAAGTTATCTTGCAGCTGAGTACTCTTGTACAAATTATTAAGAACGACCTCAGGCACTTCACCACGCTTAAGCTCGATCACAACGCGCATACCTGACTTATCAGATTCATCGCGCAGATCAGAGATCCCCTCTATTTTTTTCTCATTCACCAACTCAGCAATTCGCTCGAGCAAGTTCTTTTTATTCACCTGATAGGGCAACTCATCAACGATGATGGCCTGGCGAGCGCCCTTATCGATATCTTCAAAGTGGGTCTTGGCACGCATGACTACACGGCCGCGACCGGTTCGATACCCCTCACGAACCCCTTGAACGCCATAAATAATGCCGGCAGTTGGAAAATCAGGTGCTGGAATAATCTCAATGAGCTCATCAATCGAGCATTCTGGGTTATGTAGGACATGTAAACAGGCTAAAACCACCTCATCAAGGTTGTGAGGGGGAATATTGGTCGCCATGCCAACTGCAATGCCAGAACTGCCATTAATCAGCAAATTAGGCACTTTTGCAGGAAGAATCAGGGGCTCTTTCTCGCTCCCATCATAGTTTGGACCAAAATCGACTGTTTCTTTATCCAAATCAGCCAATAAATCATGGGCAATCTTGCGTAGGCGAATCTCGGTATAGCGCATTGCGGCAGCGTTATCACCATCTACAGAGCCAAAGTTACCCTGGCCGTCAACCAGCATATAGCGCAGGGAGAAGTCCTGGGCCATACGAACAATCGTGTCATACACCGCGGAATCGCCATGCGGATGGTATTTACCGATCACATCGCCAACTATACGGGCAGATTTTTTGTAAGCTCGGTTCCAATCGTTGTTTAATTCATACATCGCAAATAAGACCCTGCGATGAACTGGCTTGAGGCCGTCACGCACGTCTGGCAGGGCTCTGCCGACAATGACGCTCATTGCGTAGTCCAAATAGGACCGCCGCATTTCGTCTTCAAGGGATATTGGTAGTGTTTCTTTAGCGGCTTGTTCCATCTAGAAATAATATCATTTTGATGACAGAGGGGCGCTATGCTAAGATTCTGTCAGTTTGTACGAAATTGAGATGTGTCGCTTTGCAGTTTTGGCTTTAAGGTAGGGCGAATTACATTTAAGTTTGACTTTAATTAAAAAAGAGATTTTTGAGGACTAAAAATGAACAAAACCCTAAAAGTGTTGCTCGCTTCTGTTATTACCGTTTCTGCATCTGCAGCAATGGCTTCTGATAACTGGGAAAACAGCTCTGGCTTGAATTGGAAAAACGGCGATGGCACATTGTGCTGGCGTGATAATAACTGGACACCTGCAACTGCCGCTAAGGGTTGTGATGGTTGGTTAGCTCCTAAGAGCGCAGCTTCTGGAGTAAGTCAAAGCAAGATCACTTTGCAAGCTGACACACTTTATGACTTCGACAAGTCCACTTTGAAGCCAGAAGGTAAAGCAACTTTAGACAAAATCGCTAAAGATTTGAGCAAAATCAAATTGGAAGTAATTATTGCTGTTGGTAACACCGATAGCGTTGGTACTGATGCTTACAACATGGCTCTTGGCCAACGTCGTGCTCAGTCCGTCAAAGCCTACTTGGTAAGCAAAGGTGTTGACGGTAGCCGCATCTACACAGAATCTAAAGGCAAGAGCAATCCAGTTGCAAGTAATGCAACTGCTGCAGGCCGCGCTAAGAACCGCCGTACAGACATCGAAGTTGTTGGTACAGCTAAAGTTAAGTAATTCTTTTTACTTGTAAAAAAGCCCGCTTCAAGCGGGCTTTTTTATTTCCGCTATATTTGTAGCTCAACCAAACAGGATTACTTTTCCC
>JALRHB010000041.1 GCA_023253245.1 Polynucleobacter sp.
GTGCGAATTGCAATAGCCACATCCATATCTCCGGAGAAAGATAAATAGCCAACTGCTCCGCCATAAATCCCGCGCTTAACAATTTCCATTTCATCAATAATTTCCATAGCCCGAATTTTTGGCGCGCCTGATAAGGTGCCGGCCGGAAAAGTGGCTCGAAGAACATCCATATTGCTCATATTGTCTAGTAATTCACCCTCAACTGAGCTGACGATGTGTTGAACATGAGAATATTTTTCAATCGACATGGATTCAGTAACTTTGACCGATCCTGTTTTTGCAATCCGACCCACATCATTGCGCGCAAGATCAATCAACATCACATGTTCTGCAATCTCCTTAGGGTCAGCAAGTAATTCTTTAGCAAGACGTTCATCATCTTGTGGTGTTGCACCGCGTGGGCGAGTTCCTGCAAGCGGACGAATGGTGACGATTTTTTGTGCGTCACGTTTTTCTTGGCGCACTAAAATTTCGGGTGAAGAGCCAACCACCTGTGTGTCACCAAAATCATAAAAGTACATATATGGCGAGGGGTTGAGAGAGCGTAAAGCTCTATATAAAGCGAGCGGTGAGTCGGTAAATGGTTTACTAATTCTTTGGCCAATTACAACTTGCATGCAGTCACCAGCCAAAATATATTCTTTGGTCTTCAGTACGGCTTTTTCAAAGTCTTCTGCTTTGAATTTGCGCACTAAATCTGTCTTGGTACTTGGTAATGATGCAGGCATGCTGATCGGTTTGCTCAGGCATGCAAGTAATTCTTTTAGTCTTGCTTGGGCAGCTTCAAAGCTGTTAGCAATGCTGGGATCGGCATATACAATTAAATAAATCCGACCCGCAACGTTATCGATAACCGCTAATTCTTCAGTGAGCATTAGCTGAATATCGGGCACGCCTAATTCGTCGGGAAGTTGATGTGTTGCTAGGCGAGATTCGATGTAGCGAACAGTGTCATACCCAAAGTAGCCCGCAAGGCCACCACAAAAACGGGGGAGTCCAGGCTGAACGGCGACCTTAAAGCGTTTGAAATAGGTATCTACAAAGTCGAGTGGATTATCTCGATTGGTTTCTATCACCTCTCCATCGAATACAACTTCATTTAGCGGTGCTAAGGGTGTACCCACTGTCTTCAAAACAGTTTTAGCAGGTAGGCCAATAAATGAGAAGCGACCAAAGCGTTCCCCTCCGAGCACAGACTCGAGTAAGTAAGTATTTTTTTGGCCAAATGCTTGTGTCAGTTTTACGTAAAGCGAGAGAGGCGTCTCTAAGTCTGCCAATACCTCTTTAACTATAGGAATACGATTGAAACCCTGATTGGCAAGGGCTAGAAATTCTGAGTGCTGCATCACGCTTTCCCTGAACTCGAGAGTTCCGCACGCATCGCTTTAATGACTTGCGCATAATCTTCTTTGCCAAAAATAGCAGAGCCAGCAACAAAAGTATCTGCACCAGCTTTTGCAACCTGCGAAATATTGTCGATCTTAATGCCGCCATCTACTTCGAGGCGAATATGACGACCTGTCTCTTCTTGATGTCGATCTAAGCGTGCACGAACTTGTGAAATTTTGCCTAGAGTGTTTGGGATAAACGATTGACCACCAAAGCCTGGATTGACAGACATTAATAGAACAAGGTCTAGTAACTCTAGGGTATGTTCTAGGTGGTCTAGCGGTGTTGCTGGGTTGAGAACTAATCCTGCTTGGCAGCCTTGATCGCGAATCAAGTTTATAGTGCGATTGACATGGGTGCTTGCCTCCGGATGAAAGCTAATGAGGTTAGCCCCGGCTTTTGCAAAATCAGGCACAAGTCGATCAACCGGCTCAACCATCAAGTGCACATCAATCATGGCAGGCTCACCATCCTTGACTGCGTATGAACGGATAGCCTCACAAACTAAGGGGCCAATAGTCAAATTGGGGACATAGTGATTGTCCATCACATCAAAGTGAATCCAATCAGCTCCCGCAGCAAGAACATCTTCAACTTCCTTGCCAAGGCAGGCGAAGTCAGCCGACAGAATGGAGGGGGCGATTAGAAATTGGCTACTTGAAGGTTTTTTCTGGCTATCCATACCTAGATTCTAGCTTGCAGTTGGGGCGAGGATGGCGCAGAATTCGAGCATGAATCCACATGAAATCAGCATTACGGTCAAAACTCAGTATTTGCCAGACCAATCGGACCCAGATAATCGACAATTTGCCTTTGCTTATACCGTCACCATCAAAAATACGGGTTCCATTGCGATTCAGCTAATTGCGCGCCACTGGCTCATCACCGATGGAGATAATGAGGTTCAAGAGGTTCGTGGATTGGGGGTGGTAGGCCAACAACCCCTATTGAGAACTGGTGAGCAGTTTGAATACACAAGTTGGGCAACGTTACCAACACCTGCTGGTACCATGCGTGGGGAATATTTTTGCGTTACTGAAGAGGCTCAGTTCTTTCAGGCACCTATTCCCGAATTTGCCTTGGTGATGCCCAGAACCTTGCATTGAGGGCTTTTTAAAGACCTGCTTAGATCTATTTTTTGCCCTTGCCCGTCCAAAAGACAATAAATAGGAGGAGAGCCAATGCAAGGCCTCCTTCTATAACAAATAAGATCATGGGGTATTCATCGAGTAAATTGGCAAACATGAGCTCTAAATCCAATACTTTCAAAAAATTAGTGGGCTGTAAGTCCTTATGGTGCAGTGTATTCGCAATCACGATTACTAGTTTTATTGTAGGTTGCTCTACTCCGCCCACTCGGGGTACTGGGTACCGTACCAGTGGTGGCTCTGCACCAGCCTCTTACAGTTCATCGATTGCAAACTTTCAAGCAGTTTCTTGGGGGGTATTGCCCGGCTGGCAAGAGGATGATTTGACTCAAGCGTGGCCAGCATGGCTGAAAAGTTGTGATGTCTTGCGCAAACGCAATAGCGAAATTAATTGGCGACAGGTCTGTGCCCAAGCAAATTCAGTGCCCAGTCGTGATGCTCAGGCCATCCGTCAGTATTTTGAGACCAATTTTCAGGCTTATGAGGTGCGTAGCAGTGCTAATGGAAGCGACAAAGGTTTGATCACTGGTTATTACGAGCCCGTGATGAATGGCTCCCTCACACGAACTGCCACTTACGCTGTGCCGCTTTATGGGCTCCCTAAGACTTGGAGAGGTAATAGACCTTCTCCAGGCCCAACTCGAGAAGATTTGATGAATTCGGGGGTGTTGCGTGGCTCAGAAATTGCTTGGGTACAAGATCCAGTGGCTGCAGCATTCATGCAAATTCAAGGGTCTGGAAAAGTTCGACTTGAAGATGGTCGGGTATTAAGGCTGGGCTTTGCGGGTACTAATGACCAACCTTTCAAGTCGTTTGCTCAATGGCTGCTTGATCGTAAAGAAATTACCCGTAGTCAAGCAACCATGCAGGGTATCTCGGCGTGGGCAAAACGCAATCCTGATCGTGTTGAAGAAATGCTCAATGCCAACCCTCGCTTTGTATTTTTTAAAGTCTTGCCTGGCAATGTAAGTGCTGATTTAGGTCCGATTGGGGCTTTAGGCGTCCCACTGACTAGTGAGCGTAGTATCGCTATTGATTTGAAGGCGATGCCCTTGGGCGCGCCAGTATTTTTGAACACAAGTCGGCCCTTAAGTAGCCAAGCCTTGCAGAAATTAGTTATGGCACAAGATACTGGTAAAGCCATTGTCGGTGGCGTGAGAGCCGATTACTATTGGGGAACGGGCGATTCTGCTGGTGAATTGGCGGGTCGCATGAAGCAAGATGGCAGGATGTGGTTATTGTTACCACGTAAATAAAGAAAGACTGTGATGAGCTACAACACAATACTGACTGAAGTAGATGACAAAGTTGCCGTCATCACCTTAAATCGTCCGCAAGTACTCAATGCTTTGAATGATGAGCTGATGGATGAGTTAGGAAATGCATTATTGTCTTTTGATGCTGACGACAAAATTGCTTGCATCATCATTACTGGTAGTGAAAAGGCGTTTGCAGCTGGGGCTGATATTGCGACAATGGCGAAGTATGGATTTAATGAAGTTTATCGTGGCGACTTCATTTCTCGTAATTGGGAAGAGATCAGAAAGGTACGTAAACCAGTGATTGCTGCGGTATCAGGTTTTGCTCTGGGGGGCGGCTGTGAGTTGGCAATGATGTGCGACACGATTATGGCCGCAGATAATGCAAAGTTTGCGCAACCCGAAGTGAAACTCGGCATTATTCCTGGCGCTGGCGGCACTCAACGATTACCTCGTGCAGTATCGAAAGCCAAGGCAATGGATTTGGCCTTGACGGGGCGCATGATGGATGCAGTTGAGGCAGAGCGCTCTGGCTTGGTTGCCCGCATTTTTCCTCAAGCAGAGCTTTTAAAAGAAGTAAAAGTAATTGCTAAAACGATTGCCGAGATGCCGCTACTGACTGCGATGATGGTGAAGGAAGCAATTAATACATCTTATGAAACTACTCTCTCAGAGGGTATTCACTTTGAGCGTCGTTTGTTTCATGCTTGCTTTGCAACGCAGGATCAAAAAGAAGGCATGGCTGCTTTTTTAGAAAAACGTCCTGCTAAATTTACAAACTCGTAAATAGCGGGTTTGACTGCACTTAAAAAGATTACTTCTCGAGGTAACGCTGGGCTAATTTGACCCAGTAACTCACGCCTACCGGAATTAAGGCGTCATTGAAATCATACGACGGGTTATGCAAATGACAGGGGCCCATGCCATGACCAAGGGCGCGGTGATTTCCGTCGCCATTTCCTAGGAAAACATAGCAACCAGGTTTTTCGAGCAACATAAAGGCAAAGTCTTCAGCCCCCATCGTTGGGTCAATCGAAGTATTGACGTTTTGCGACCCAACTAATTCACTCATTACTGTGCTTGCAAATTCAACTTCTTGATCGTGATTAATGAGAGGTGGATAGTTTCGATCAAAAACAACTTCGGCCTGGCAATCAAATGCATTAGCAATACTATGAGAGAGTTCTTTGAGACGTTGCTCAATTAGATCCAGAACCTCTAAAGTGAATGTGCGTACTGTGCCGCCAATAAATGCGCTATCAGGAATAACATTGCTAGTTTCGCCAGCATGAAATTGGGTGACTGATAAAACAGCTGCATCAACAGGGCGTTTGTTACGAGTAATAATGCTCTGCAAGGCTTGGACAAGCTGTGTGCCTGTGAATAGAGGGTCAGCGCTATTATGCGGTAGAGCGGCATGACCACCTTTACCTCTAATGGTAATTTCAAAAGTATTGCTAGAGGCCATCATGGGGCCAGTGGTTACTCCAAAATGACCTTCAGCAAGACCGGGCCAATTATGAAGACCAAAAACAGCATCACATGGAAATTGTTTAAAGAGTCCATCATTAATCATTTCTTGGGCGCCAGCACCGCCCTCTTCAGCAGGCTGAAAAATGAAAATGACAGTTCCTTTGAAATCTCGATGATTTGATAAATATTGGGCAGCACCCAATAGCATTGCAGTATGGCCATCATGACCGCAGGCGTGCATCTTCCCGGGATTTTTGGAGGCGTGTGCAAAAGTGTTGTGCTCTTGTAGGGGTAAAGCGTCCATATCGGCGCGCAAACCAATCATCTTCCCTGGACCTGAGTCACCCTCTAGTTTGCCAACTACACCTGTTTTTCCCAATCCACGATAAACAGTAATTCCCCAGCTCGATAATGCCTCTGCTACGAGATCGGATGTGCGATTTTCTTCAAAGCGTAACTCGGGGTGTGCGTGAATATTGCGTCGAATTTCTTGTATCGCTGATGCGGAATCGATAATTTCAGGAAGTAATCGCATAGCTTCATCTTATCCGAATTTACTCAGGCAGATTTATGTGCTTTGCAGCAAATCGTAAAGCCTCTAGGGAATAGGGGCTGTTTTGTGATTTTGCAAATTCTTGTGGAAGACTGGGAATCACTCCAAGACAGGGGGCAAAAATGCGCTCTTTGAGAGTTTGTAGATTTTCTTCAAATAGGGGCATGCGCTCATGGCAGGTATTTGCAACCCAACCTGCAATTGATAATTGACGTGATTGAATTGCCTCACACGTGAGAAGAGCGTGATTAATGCAGCCCAAGCGCATACCAACAACAACAATGACTGGACAATCGAGCGCTTGAGCTAAATCTCCCAAATCTTCAGTTTCATTGAGGGGCACCAAAAATCCTCCTGCACCTTCAACCACCATTGTATGAAATTGTGATTGGAGTTCCGCTTGAGACTGAAGAATTGTTCTGCAATCTAAATGTAAGCCTTCATTCTTTGCTACTAAATGAGGGGCAGCAGGCTCATCTAAAACATAAGGACATAGTGAAAATTTATTGGGCGCAAGATTTGAGGCAATTCGAAGGGTTTCTATATCTTCATTTACTTTCAATCCACTGGCATCACGATAGGTTCCCGCAGCCACAGGCTTAAAACCAACGGCATTTTGTCCCGCATCTCTCAGTTTCATTATCAGAGCGCCGGAGACTAAGGTTTTGCCAACCTCAGTATCGGTACCTGTTACAAAGAAGTTTCCAGCTTTACTCAAGCTCAGCCTCCATGAACTATTGACTGCTCAATTGCTTCTAATGTCCGCATGAGCGCGCGCAAATCATCAATAGTGTGATTAGCAGAAAGAGTAATCCTTAAGCGTGCGCTGTTCTCGGGAACGGTGGGTGGGCGAATGGCTGGAATCCAGTATCCAGCTTCATCTAATAACTTAGCTGCTGCTAATGCATTCGCATTGCTTCCCAAAATGACGGGCTGAATTGGAGTAATGGATTTCATCTTTTGCCAGCGCTTGAAATTCATCTCTGTTCGCCAAATATCAATTAATTCATTTAAATGGGCGCGCCGATGAATGCCCTCATCACTCTCAATCAGTTCAAGGCTTGCATATAGTGCATGAGCAATAGCTGGTGGCGTGGCCGTGCTGTAAATATAAGGCCGACCCTTTTGGATGAGCCATTCAATGAAAGGTGAGCTTGCGCAAATAAATGCACCACTTACTCCTGCAGCTTTTCCAAGCGTACCAAGGTAGACAATTCGCTCAGAGCACACATCAAAGTGCTCAAGGATTCCATGCCCTTGTTTACCAAGCACGCCAAAGCCATGCGCATCGTCAATTATTAAAAGGGCGTCATAGGTTTGTGCAATCTCAATCAACTCTTTAACGGGTGCAATATCTCCATCCATGCTAAAGACGCCATCTAACACAATTATCTTGAATGGGTGCTGATCATTCTTCAGTGGCGTACTAAGCGACTCAAGATCTAGATGATTAAATATTGTGACCTTTGCTTTTGATTGTGCGCTTGCTAGTTTGACGCCGTCGATAATTGATGCATGATTAAGCGCAGCGGAATAAATGCTCGCTTCACCTTGATTTACAAGCCTAACCAAGCCAGTTATTGCAGTGATGTTGGCAAGATAGCCGGTGCTAAAAAATAATGCTCTTGCATTTGGAATGTGGGCACTTTCAAAACTGGCCAATTTCTTTTCTAGAAGATCATGAGTGATGCTATGACCGCTGATGAGGTGAGAGGCGCCACTACCAACGCCATACTGCTTTGCGCCCTCAGTCATTGCCATAATGAGTTTGGGGTGATTAGCAAAGCCCAAATAGTCATTACTACAAAAGGCTTTAAGCTCCCGTTGATCAACATTTGATTTGACATCGCATGGGCTGAAGGTGGTACGCAATTTACGGCGTAATAATTTAGTGTCTAGACCCTCAAGCTGATCCTGAACCACATTTCGCGCAAGAAATTTCTTGTTCATGTAATTACTCGATTTAGGGCGCGTTGTACAGAAGTGCCCATCTGTAATGCTTGCTCAGCCGACAATATGTATGGCGGCATGACGTAAATCGTATTGCCTATTGGTCTAATTAGCATGCCTTCTGCTAGGCTCGCTGCAAACATCTCACGCACAAAACTAGGATGAGTTTCAAGATACTGAGATTGAATATCAAAGGCGAGAATCATTCCTTGTTGTCGCCAATGGGTAACTCTACCATCTTCTTTTGCCCAAGCAAACGCTTTTGCAAGATCAGCACTTCGTTCGAGATTCTTCTCAAGTACAGATTCAGTTTCAAATATTTTCAAGCAAGCTAAAGCAGCTGCACAAGCGAGGGGGTTGCCAGTATAGGAATGTGAATGCAGGAAGGCTTGTTGAACTTTATCACCATAGAAGGCGTGATAAATTTTATCTGTTGTCATTGACAGAGATAGTGGCAGGTATCCACCACTAATGCCTTTAGATAAGGTTAAAAAGTCTGGCCATATGCCAGCATGTTCACAAGCAAAAAACTTTCCTGTTCTTCCGCAGCCAACTGCAATTTCATCAGCAATTAAATGAACGTTGAAGCGATCACAAAGGTCTCTAACTTGTTTTAGATACTTAGGCGAATGCATTGCCATTTGTCCCGCACACTGAACTAGTGGTTCAACAATGACAGCGGCAATCTGATGGTGCTCGGTTTCTAATAGAAGCTCTAATTTTTTAGCGGCTTGTATTGCAATATCTTCCGAAGTTTGGCCTTCTTGAGCTTTTCGTGCATCGGGTGAGGGCACAGTAAAGACATCTTGCAACAGTGATCCATAGGCTTCCCGAAAAATAGCAACATCTGTTATTGCTAATGCACCAAGGGTTTCACCGTGGTAACCATTCTCCACGCAGACAAATTTTTTCTTTTGAGGTTTGTTTTGGAGTCGCCAATAATGATGACTCATCTTCAGTGAAACCTCTACTGCAGAGGCCCCATCAGATGCGAAAAACACATGGCCCAAATGCCCTAAAGTCAGTGCAGAGAGTTTCTCCGAGAGTTCTACTACTGGCGGATGAGTGAAGCCGGCAAGCATGACGTGCTCAATTTTCTCTAGCTGCGAACTAATCGCTTGATTGATGAGGGGGTTTGAGTGTCCAAAAAGATTCGTCCACCATGAGCTGATGCAATCAAGTAATTTATTTCCCTGCTCATCGAATAGGTATGCACCCTTGCCATGAGTAATAGCCACTAGTGGTAGGGACTCGTGATGCTTCATTTGGGTGCAAGGATGCCAAACAGCATCTAAGCTGCGATTAGCAAGACTAGTTTGATTTGACTCAGAAAGTGACTTCATCTTTAGTATTTGACCACTAGTTTTTCCAAATAGAGGCCTGTATCTGTTATGTTTATGGCTTGTATTGATTTATTTTCTGGAATTTCACCATGCAGGATATGCAAACCACTGAAAAACCCCTAACTCAATTTAAATCTAAAGCGGATTTAAATTTAGAAAAAGACTTGGGGGGAAATGTTTCTAATGCATGGACGGTTGCTCAAATCGAAGCACTTTTTGCGCTCCCATTTAATGAGCTCATGTTCAGGGCCCAAGAAACCCATCGCACTTATTTCCCCGATGGTGACGTTGAATTAGCAACCCTTTTATCGATTAAGACTGGTGGTTGCCCAGAGGATTGTGGGTATTGCCCACAAGCGGCTCGTTACGACACAGACGTTAAGGCAAATAAATTGATGGATCTCGATGCGGTATTGGAGGCTGCTAAAGCGGCCAAAGCCGCTGGTTCAAACCGTTTTTGTATGGGCGCTGCTTGGCGTGAACCCAAGGACCGAGATATTGAAAAAGTGACCGCAATGATCAAGGGAGTAAAGGCGCTTGGCCTTGAAACCTGCGCTACCTTAGGAATGTTGGAGGCTGATCAGGCCCTAGCTCTGCAAGAGGCTGGCTTGGACTTTTATAACCATAATCTGGATACCAGCGAGGATTTTTATCGCTCCGTAATCTCTACTAGGGGCTATCAAGATCGCTTGGACACTATCTCCAATGTGAGGGCTGCTGGTATGTCGGTATGCTGTGGAGGTATTGTGGGTATGGGCGAGTCGCGTGAGCAGCGTGCGGCATTCCTGGCCCGCTTGGCCAATCTTAGCCCTTACCCAGAGTCAGTCCCCATTAATCATTTGGTGCCTGTGGCTGGAACCCCATTAGCCGATCAGAAGCCTTTGGATCCGCTTGAATTCGTCAGAACAATTGCTGTGGCGCGGATTACGATGCCTCGAGCTAGGGTGCGCTTATCAGCCGGTCGACAGGAATTGGGAAGGGCGGTTCAGGCCATGTGTTTTCAGGCTGGCGCAAACTCAATTTTCTATGGTGAGCAACTGCTCACTACCGGAAATCC